>JAGGXN010000030.1 GCA_021163065.1 Archaeoglobaceae archaeon
ATGCTAAGATGCTTGAAAGAAAGATTAAGATCGTGCCTAAACATATCATGATCGTTGCAGATAAAGAATTAACGCAGAATTTTGATCAATTTTTAAGATTCCTAGACTGGTCTAAGAAGTTTGGGATTAATGAAATTACAATTTGTTTTCCAAGTGATTGCATTAACGTTAACAAATTTAAAGATACAAATTTTTTTGTTAAAGTAATACGTAATGGAGAGGTTTTTGAATTTGGAAAAAAAGGAGATTTTATACTAAATTTAATCTTAGGATATAGAGGTAAAGACGAAATTGTAGATGCAGTAAAGAAGATTGCAAGTCTTGTTGAATGCAGAAAATTGGATATTGAAGAAGTTGATGAAAGTCTGATAGAAAAATTTCTAATTATCAAATCATCGCCGGACTTGATAATTAGGGCTGGAAAAGAGATTCCAGAATTTTTGACATGGCAAAGTATATACAGCGAACTTTACTTCATCGATATAGAATGGAAATCTTTCAGATACATAGACTTTCTCAGATGTTTGAGGGATTTTCAAAGGAGGGAGAGAAGGTATGGACGATGATTTAAAGCTTATTAGAATGATTGCCGACTACCAGTTTGGAGCCGGTAGTGGGAAAGCTTTGTTTCCAGATAATTGCAAATTTGTTTTATCATCTACCGGAAGAATAAGGCAAATACTAAGCAATGAAGGCATTAGAATTGCAACGATGAAAGCAGATTCCGGCTGGTTCACTTTAAGCATTCTTGGAGCGAAGAAGCTACATGAGTTTTTTAAATATCCTAAAAACAGGGTTGTTGTTCTGAATGAAATCGCAGATTTTATTGCTGAAGGAAAAAATGTTTTTGCAAAGCACGTTGTTGATGTTGACAAAGAAATTAGGGCCAATGATGAAATTATCGTCGTTGATCAGAATGATAGACTATTAGCCACAGGAAAATGTGTACTTTCGGCTATTGAGATGCTTGAAATGAATAGGGGTGTTGCTGTCTCAGTCAGGCAGGGAATAAAAAAGATTAAAGATGAAAAAATTAATTTTCAATAATAACATTTTAATCGTCAAGAAAAGTTCAATAGTGCAAAAACACATTAAATTTAATGGAAAAATTATTGCTGGTATGTATTCAAACTTTTGGGGTAATTTAGAAGCTATAGAGATACATTTAGGAAAAAACTGCTATGTTGGCGGGTTAATTAAATGTAAAAAAGCTATTGTAGGGGCATACACAAGGTTTAATTCGATAAACGCTGAGGATGTAATTTTACTCAACAAATGTAAAGGAAACTTTGTAAAGGGAAACAATGTAATTGTTGGAGAAAATTCGAAAATAAACGAAATTTTTGCTGAAAATTTGTTGCTCATAGGAAATTCGAGATTAAAGAGGTTTGAAGCAAGGAAAATTGTTGCCTTAAAGTTTTAGCAACAAATTAAATATATCTACGAAAGAGCCTTGAGACATGAATTTAGATGTAACTCAAAAACCATTCATCGTTTTCTGGGAGTTAACAAGAGCTTGCATGCTTGCATGCAAACATTGCAGAGCTAAGGCGCAAAAGAAAAGGCATCCTGACGAATTAACGACAGAGGAATGCTTTAACGTGATTGAACAACTTAAAAGATTTGGAAAACCGTATCCATTGCTAATAATAACTGGCGGGGATCCACTTTTAAGAGAAGATTTATTCGAAATAATAGAGTATGCAAAAGATTTTAGAGTCGCAATTGCGTTTAGCGGTACAAAGCTAGCTAACAAAAGCAAATTGAAAAAATTAAAGGATGCTGGTGTAGCAAGGATAGCTATTAGCATTGATGGGAGTAATGCGGAAATTCACGATGGTTTTAGAGGAGTAAAAGGAACTTTTGAGATGAGCATGGAAATATTGAAGAATGCATTGGAATTGGGGATTCCAATTCAAATGAATACAACTGTAACGAATCACAACATACATGACTTGCCGAACATAATGAAGCTTGCAATTCAAAGCAAAGTCATTTTGTGGGACGTTTTTTTTATCGTTCCTACTGGCAGGGCAAAAGCTGAGATGATGCCATCTCCACAACAGTTTGAAGACATACTTAATTGGTTGTACGATGTAAGCAAAAAAACTCCTTTGAATGTAAAGAGTTCTGCAGCAACCCACTTGCGAAGGATAGAGTTGATGAGGGAGAGAAATGAGGAATTGCAATTAGGAGAGCTTTATTTCAAATTAAAAGCGAAGCTTGATAAAATTTGTTCAGAAATTGAATGTAAGAATGAAGAAAAGAGAATAGTGGCTGGTGGCCATGGTAGGAGTTTAACCAATGGAATAAGAAGAATGCTCGGAATAACCGATGGAAGGGGGATGTTTTTCATAAGCCACATAGGTGAGGTTTATCCAAGCGGATTTCTGCCAATAGTTGCAGGAAACGTTAGAAACGAAAGTTTGAAGGAGATATACTTAAAATCGAAAATATTCCAAGACTTAAAGAATCCTAACAACTTGAAGGGCAAGTGTGGTTTATGCGAATACAGATTCATATGTGGAGGGTCGAGAGCAAGGGCTTATGCTATTAGGGGAGATTATTTGGAAGAGGAACCTTGCTGCATATATAAGCCTAAAAACCTAGTAAAAAATTAAAGAAATTACAATGTAAGCATCTTCTCTTCCCATTTCTTTAAGTAAGCTGAAGATTGATTTACATCAACGAATATGTTTGCCGCCCTTTCAACATCTTCAACCTCCACCTTGCCAGAGTTTCTTATCTTTGCATACTCGTAAGCTGGAGCTAAGAGCTGAACAGCATATCTCAAGCTGTTAGCAACTCCCAGATCTGTTAACTTCTCCAAAGCATCTTTATCGAGCAATATTCCAGCTTCTGCAGCTCTAATTTCAAGAATTGTTTTAATTTCATCTCTACTATACTCTTCGGTCGTTATTATCAGTAGTCTGTCTAACAAATCCAATGGAATGCCATGAGGAGCTACTATGTCCGTCCCTCTAATCTTTGAAAATCCTCTGTTTGAAGCTAAGATTATTATCGGCGCCATCTCTGATTCCATCGCCCTATTCATGAATGCAAAAAGTTCAATGTCCATTAGATGAGTTTCATCGATAAATAGAACTCCCGGCACCAATTCGGCTCTGCCTTCCTCAACCCATCTCTTTACCTGCTCGTTGACAGCTTCTCTTATCTCGTTATCAATCTCTCTGCTTTCTGTTGAGAATAAGCTGAATATTGTTGTCCTTCTTGCATTAGCTTCATCCAAATCATGCAGCGTTACAACGTATGTAAACTCCTTGTCCTTCTCAACCCTACCCTTTGGAACTTCAACAACATCGTAGTCTCCCAAATCATATTTTTTCTTAGCTTTCTCACTTTTACCAATCTTTGAAATCCTACCAGTTTCTTTATCAATTACAACAACGTCTCCTACTTCAATTCCGTTATACAAGAATTGCAAAGCTAATCTGCTGCTCACACTAAATGTTCTCTTTTCGTCTTTGGTAGCCAAAGTTAGCGTTGCAGACTCGGGAATTTTTTGCGTCGGATTGTAGGGATTTGGAACCATGTTGTAATCTAAACCAACTATCTCTCCCTCTAAAACCGTTCTCGTCTCCCTAATTCTAACACCAATTGCCTTCCTCATCGTCTGAATTAGAGCCTCAGTCTTTTTCATCTCACTACTGTAAAATTCAGATGCAGAAACTTGAACAAATGGAATGTCCTTACCTAATTCCTTGCTAATTGCAACAGCAATAGCTGTCTTTCCTGTGCCAGGAGGGCCGGCTATTAAAATTCCCCTACCTGCCATTTTTCCCGATTGTATTAATTTAACAATTATTCCCGCTGCCTCTCTTGCTTTTCTCTGCCCAACCAATCCATCTGCAACATCCTTAGCCCTTAAATTTTCATCTAATCCTAAACCTCTGATGTGCGAATGAGCTCCAATTCTTTCAAATCGGGTAGCAATTTCTCTAATTTCCTCCATTGCTACCACCAAACTTTAGTGGGTATGTATGACTATTTAAAATTTTTTAATAAATTTGAAAATTTCAAATTTCGAGACCGTTAACTTAAAATACCCACATGTTATGGCTAATAAAGCCGTAGGAGGCAAAAGCCGTTGGCACTACGGGGTGGTAAGGTGATTGTAGAGAAAGAAAAGCTTGTAGATGCGATAAGTGATGCGATAAACAATTCAAAACCGAGAAAGTTTG
>JAGGXN010000012.1 GCA_021163065.1 Archaeoglobaceae archaeon
AAGATATTAGCGTTTTAGATGTTGAGTGCGAATGCAAAGCGTTGTGGGAAAAAATTTTGGAATTGGAAGATTATTCAAGAATTCCATTAGTAAAATGAATATCAAAAAAATAATTTAAAAAAATAAAATTATTGCAATTCAATTTCTGAAACTTTCTGCCAAGTATTTTCATCCAGCACAACCACTTTATCCCCGATGATATACAAGTAGTCGTCAATGTAGATTGCCCTCAAAGCTGAAACACTTACAGCCTTTATTAGTTTTAAGCTGCTGTTTTTATACGAAAATACATATCCTCCATTGCTCGCTGGTAAGAAGAATATACCATGCTTCTTATCAATCAAAAATGCATGATGTGTATTCAGTATATCTGACCAATATTCCTTTAGCAAGTACCTATCAACCTCTATTGGATTCTCTGGATCAGAAACGTTGAATAAAGACACTTTAACATTTCTATCTTCCTTGCCAATTCCTAAGACTAAATCTTTGTTTATTGGATGCAGGTATGAGGAATATCCTGAAATTTTTAACTCTCCCTTAATCTCAGGATTTTCAGGATTAGATAGATCAACAACAAACAACGGATCCGTTTCTTTAAATGTTACAATGTATGCTTTGTCCATTAAAAACCTTACAGCATAAATTCTTTCATTCTCCCCATAATCCGTAAGCTTTCCAACAATATTCAGCATCGAATCTAAGACATACAAATCGTTGGTGTTACTCAAGCTGACCGTTGTGGCAATTCTCAAATAACCTTTGTATTCATCGATTGAAAATTGATTTAAAGGCTTACCGGGAACTTTTCCTGTTGCGATGACATCCAAATCCAAGGAGACTTTTACAATTCCAGTTTTCTCTAAGTCTCTGCCATGGATTTCATAGTATTTATTAAGCCTGTTCCAAAACTCATTTTCAAATTTTAACCTTTCATCTTTGCTTAAAGAGCTGGCATATTGCTCAAGAATTATGTTTATCTCAACGAATTTCGAATAGCTACTTATATTGTATTCCAAAAGTTTTTCAACTCTATCGATAACCTTTTCCGGAAACAGGTCTTTGTTTTCATTCATAAAGTTGTAATAAATTTCAGCTGCGTCTTTACTCTCTGGATATGCTATGTATATTGCATTCTTTGACATGTAAACCACAGTTTTTCCAGAAGAACCAACAAAAGACACTGCCTTCAAAACCTCTCCAGATTTAGCATCCAAGGCAACTATCGTGTATGTTGAATCAACGTAAATTGGATAGGTTGGATGGTAAATGCTACTACAATCAATCTCCAAAACCTTTCCATTGTAGCTTAATGGCTTTATGGGGCACGGATTAAAGTAATTTATTTGATTTTTAACCACTAAATAAATCGTGTTGTTGTAAAGTCTTGCAGCAACCAAGCTTCCATTTAATTCAACATTCCAAATTTTTTCAGGCTTTTTTGAGACATTGTAACCAACAATTAAGTCTCTCTTTAACAAAACAAGTGTATTGTTTATTAGTAACAATTCACCACTCTTGTTTATTTCATACTCAATTTTAAGCTCCTTTGGCGGAAAAGCTTTGATAATTCTCGTTTTGCCTTCACCAAGCCACCAAGGATATCTTTCTTTTGAAAAGTATATTTTTTCCCCATCAGTCTTAACAATGTCTGGCTCATCAATACCCCTAACCTGTACATTCGTTTCTGAAAATCTTTCAGGCAAAGATTTTAATGGCTCTCCAATTGGTGTTGAAACCGGCATGGGTGTTGGTATAGGTGTCGGCATAACTACTGGCATTTCAAATGGCTCTCTAAGAACTGGCATGTAGTAGTAATACTGCCCTGAATAAGAAATTTGAACCCATCTTGCCATCTCTTCTTTTGATTTGAACGTTGTTACATTTCCCTTGGTTAAGTTTCCTTCAGCCACTACTTTATTTTCATATTTCTCAACACAGAGGCTTCCTGCCATTGTCAGTCCAACCACAATTCCAAAAACTAGCAACAACTTTAGTTTCATAATTGACATCGTGTTTAACAAGCTAAATACATTTTTAATTTGTTTGAATAAATAAAATACTTAAAAATTTATCAATAAAATGATTTACAAGAACTAATTTTATATATCCTGCTTCGTTCAAGCCTAAGGAGGTGGTATCGTGGAAAAGATAAAGCTTGGGATGGTTGTTGCCGAGTTTAACAGAGACATTACATACATGATGGAAATCTTAGCAAGAGAGCATGCAGAATTTTTGGGAGCTGAAATTACAGACATAATAAGAGTTCCCGGAACCTTTGATGTGCCAATTGCTGTAAAGAAGATTTTGGAAAATTCCGATGTTGATGGCGTTGTTACAATTGGCTGCGTTATCGAAGGCGAGACTGAGCATGACGAGGTTGTTGCACAGCATGCTGCAAGAAAAATAATGGACTTAAGTTTAGAATACAACAAGCCAGTAACTCTCGGTATCTCAGGACCGGGAATGGGGAGAATAGCTGCACATCAGAGAGTTGACTATGCAAAGAGAGCTGTTGAGGCAGTAATTAAATTAGTTAGAAGGCTTAAAGAATACGAATCGAAGTGATTCTTATGATTGCCGAAAGGATTAAGGCTGTACAACCCTCAGCAACCTTAAGAATCTCCGCTTTAGCTAAGGAGTTAGCCAAGGAAAAGGACGTTGTCGACATGAGTGTTGGAGAACCAGACTTTGTTACTCCCGATTATATTATGGACGCTGCAATTAAGGCTATGAAAGAGGGAAAAGTTTTCTACACTCCAACAAAAGGTATTCCAGAGTTGCTTGATGCGATTGCTGAAAAACTAAACAAAGAGAATGGCATCGATGTCAAAGCTGATAACATCATAGTTACACCCGGTGCTAAGTACGCCATATTTCTTGCGATGATGGTGTTAATAGAGAATGGCGATGAAGTGATTCTTTTAGACCCATCTTGGGTTAGTTATGAGGCTTGCATATTAATGGCTGGAGGAAAGGTAAGATGGGTTAGCCATGAGGAAGGTTTTGAAGACGCTCCGATTGAGGAAAATATTACGAGCAAAACGAAGATGATTGTTGTTAACACCCCAAGCAATCCGTTAGGCGTTGTTTACCCAAAGGAATTTTTGAAGAAAGTAAGGGATTTGGCAATTGACAAGAATTTAATAGTTTTATCAGATGAAATCTACGAAAAGATAATTTTTGAAGGCAAACATGTAAGTTTAGCATCGATGGATGGAATGTTTGAAAGGACGATAACAATTAACGGATTTTCAAAAACTTACTCAATGACTGGGTGGCGCTTGGGTTATGCTGCAGCCCCCGAATGGATTATAAAGGAAATGAACAAAATGCAGTCCCATTCTACAAGCCATCCAACATCATTCGTACAATATGCTGGAATAGCTGCCTTGAAGGGGGATAAGAGCTTTATCGAAAAGATGGTTGGAGAATTCAAGAGAAGGAGAGATACGATAGTTAAAAAGTTGGAAGAGTTGAACATAAACTTTGCCCCACCAAAGGGTGCATTTTACGTTTTCATGGATGTTGGGATGGACGGAATGAAATTTAGCGAAGAATTTTTACAAAAAGAATATGTTGCAGTAACACCAGGCTCTGCTTTTGGCTTAGCATTCAACAACTGGGTAAGGGTTAGCTACGCAACATCAATGGAGAATATCAAAAAATTCTTGGAGAGGCTCGAGAGGTTTTACAAATCTAACGGTTAAAGCAAACATATTAAATAGCCAAAAATTTTTGCTCAAATGATGGAAAACAAAAAGTTGCTAATAGGTATATCAGTAATTGGCTTTTTATTAGTAATGATTTTTTCATTATTCCATAGCATTTCTCCGTACACAACAGTGTCAAAATTAGTAGAAATGGGAAATGCAAATAATGTTCAAGTTGTTGGAGAGATTGTAAAAGGTTCAATTTTAATGAAGGACAATAAAACCTATTTTAAAATTACAGATGGTGTAAAAACAGTGGATGTGGTTTACAATGGGCAGCTGAATTATTATGAAGGACAGATAGTCATCATAGGTGATTTCAAAAATGGGGTGCTTTACGCTACAGAAGTACTAAGAAAATGTCACACAGAATACAGGCTGGAGGGAAAATAAATGGATTTTGGAGAAATTTCGATACAATTTGCCTTAATTTCATCTTTAATTTCAACCTTCTCCTTTGCATATGGCAGCTTTAAAAAAGATTTGAGGCTGCTAAAAATTGGGGAGAAAGCCTTACATTTTACAACCATCCTTCTTTTGTCGTCTCTAACAATTTTAATTTACTATTTTTTGTCAGACAATTTTAGCTTTTCCTATGTCTATTTTAACTCAGATATTCATTTACCAATATATTACAAAATTAGTGCCGTTTGGGCTAGTAAAGAGGGGTCTCTACTTCTATGGGCGTTTTGCACCTCCTTTTTAGCCTCTATCTTTGTTAATGTTGAAAAGATGGATCTAAATTTAGCAAAGTCGTTGATAATAGTCTGCTCATTCATTTTTTCACTAATTTCGATAGTGTTATTCACATCAAATCCGTTTACAAGGCTCGCATACACTCATCCAAATGGTTTGGGATTAAATCCGCTATTAAGAACTCCTGAAATGATTTTTCATCCACCAGCAATATTCTTGGGTTATGCAGCTGTAACTTTTCCGTTTGCAACTGCTTTGGTGTCTAAGGATTTTAAAAGAAACTGGATTTTGCTTTCCTGGTTTTTTTTAACAATTGGAATATTCCTGGGAGCTTGGTGGGCTTACAAAACTTTGGGTTGGGGAGGATTTTGGGCTTGGGATCCAGTTGAAAATGCAAGCTTACTGCCTTGGATAACGTTGACTGCAGCCTTACATATAAAGCGTGGAAAAGAATCTTATTTTTTAATCGTCCTCTCATTTTTGCTTGTAATACTTGCAACTTTTATAACAAGAAGTGGAATAATAAAATCCGTTCATGCCTTCAGCCAAAGCTTGCAAGGTGGTGTCTATTTAATAATAATTCTTGTTTTTTTTGCCGCCTCAATCTACGCTTACTTTAAAGATAGAGATGATGAGAAAATTAAAGAAATTAAAATGTCTACTACTCTTAGCGTTTTTCTACTCCTAATGATATTTTTTCTTTCAGCAGTATTTGCAGGCACAATGTCGAGTATATTTACCTCCGTCAATAGGTTTTACTATTACACAACTGCCTTACCAGTTTTCGGATTGATAGCTGCTTTAATAGGTATTTGCTTTGCAAAAAACTTTAAAATTCCAATTGTTTTGGCTTCAATATCTTCTTTAGCGGTATTCTTTTTGGTGGGGATAATTGGAGCCTTAGCAACATTCATCTTTTCCTTTTCTACCTCAATTCTAATGTTAGAATTTCTAAAAAAATTAAATAGAAAAGTTTCAATTAATTTTGGAGATCTAAGCAAACTTTTAATCCACTTGGGAATAGTCTTTCTGTTTGTAGGCTCCACATTTGTTTGGATGTACGAAGTAAAACATGAAAATGTAAAAATTAATAGATTAGATGCTGTTGAAATTGAGGGGCTCAAAATTTCTTATGAAGGTGCCTTAATGAAACAAGATGATGAAAAATACACATTGATTGCCTTTATAAAGCTAAACAACAAAACTGTCGTTTTAAAGCAATACGTTTACAAGATATACAGAAGTGATAGGGTCGTCAATAGCGTTGACACAATTAATTACCTCACTCATGACGTATATATAGCATTAAAAGGATTTTCAGAAGACTTTAATGCTGTTACGGTTGATTTATACATAATACCCTTAATATTCTTTGTCTGGGTTGGTTTTTACTTGCTCATGATTGGTGGTTATTTTGCTTTAGTTCGTTAGCACAAACTTTTTTTATTTTTTGTAAATTGACAAATAATGATAATTTCAAGAGGTGCTGAAGAACTAAAAGCCAAGATTTTGGCGAAGATAATCGATGAAGGTTTTAAATGCAAGTCTAAGTATGGAGATACAATAAGATGCAAGCCAATTTTTGGAATCGTAAAGAATCCAGAGTACGTCCACGAATTGGAATACGACTTCAGCGGCTATTCAATTTGTGGGGAAGGTTATGTTGAAAGAGTTGAAGAATCGATAAACTATGCTGTAAAAAAGTTGAAAAAAACACCCTTTACAAGGAGAGTTTCAATACCGATATGGAGAGCTAAGGATCATCTCTGCAAAACACCTCCAGCGATTACAGAAATAAGCTTTTTAATCTATGATAACAGATTAAATGCAACAGCATTGATTAGATCTTTAGATGTCACAAATTATTTCACATTTAACTTTGATTTTGTAAATTATGTTTTAAATCGAATTTTGGATGAATTAGATTATAAAAAAGGCAGTATAGCGATGATAATTAGCATTCCTCACGTCTACACTAGAGATTTGGAAAGAGCTAGGGATGAAATGAAAGAATACGAGGAAATCTACGGAGTTACAGAATTCGGCACCCACATCGTTGAAGATTATTTATCTTCAGCATGGCATTCAGTTTTGGAGGCAGTATATTTTCGTGGAAAATCTAAAAAGACGGAATGGGGTGATATGTTTGAGGGGCAAGCTGAAAGCAAATTTTTACATAGAGTTTTTGTCGAAGTCAAGAATCCATATGAGAATCAAATTCACGATAAAGCACCGTTTACAAGGAAGTATGGAATTGAATACGCCCACGATTATGTTATTTATGCAAAGTCCATTGATAAACCAATAAAAGAGCCGATGTTGAAAGAAGGTGAAACTTATACTTATGCTGAGAGGGCAAGATACTGCGAAAGAGATGACATAAAAGTTGATCAGCTTTACAAAGTTATAGAGAAACTAAAAGAAGACAAATACAAAAGGGATTGCTACGTTGGAATTTCAAGAACTTGGGATTTGCCAAGCGATGAACCCCCATGCTTGAGAGGGTATCAATTTTTTGCTTTAAATGATGAAACGCTTGCAGGACTTTTTTTTATGCGTTCAAATGATGCTTATGGAGCGATGCACGCAAATGCTTATGCTTTTTCTTTATTAACGCAATACGTTGCAGAATTAGCAGGATTTCAAAAACACGTTTATTATCACTTTGCCGTTGATATGCACATATATGCCGAATTTTTCGATGCTGTTAAGGAGATTTTGCAACCTGAAACGCCAACAATACATGATTTCATTGATTTTAAAAAATGATTTATCGACCAGTCAAACTTTACCCCATGCTTTTAGTTATTTCTCACAGTATAGGTTCCCTTGACAAATTTGTATCCAAATAACTTCTCATTGAACTCTTCAAGGATAACCATGATAATCATCTTAATCATTGCAAATAAGTCTGTAATCCTCCAATTTTTATCTAGTACAATTAGTCTCGTTTTAAAAAAATTAAAAATATTAAAACGTACGTTTGTAACTAAATGGAGATACCTCTTCGATCTCTCCAAATCGTATTAAGGAGCTCAACCAATCTCTAGCGTCTCTTCCTGGAGCTATTCGTGTAGTTTCGGCTTCTTTAACAACATATTCCAAAAATTCATTCAAAGTAAATTCTTCATTTTCCCTTACAAATTTCCAACATGCTTTCAACGCCTTGTCATGCTTTAAACACATTCTATCACCTCCTAAACCACTCCCATTCTTCTATACTCCTCTACCAGATATTCAATGACCTCAAGAAATGGATCGTATAGATTTTCGAGAATTTTTTCTCTTTCTAAATCTTCTTTATAATAAACAATAAAAGAAGTAGATCTACAAATATACTCCTCAAGATAGTTAGCAACATTTGAAACTTCTCTAAATGGTTTTACTGAACTTTTAACTTTGTTATTTTCTTCAGAAATAATTAAAACTTTCAATGTTTTTTCAAGCTCTTTGCTTAATCCTGTATTAAGTTTGTGTAAAACACTTGCACAGAATAAATTATTATCTTTGAAAGCACGTCTCAGATCATTTTCAAGTTTGGAAGTAGCGTGTCTCCACCCTTTTACTTTTTCATCCAAATATTGTATTGATTTTATAAAATCAATATAATTTTCCGTTACCATAAAACCTTGCTTTTTTAAATTTTCTACTAAGTCCCCAAATATACGTTCAATGTCACTTTTCTTTTTTTCAAAAAAATCTTTAATAAAATTTATATACTCATAATCTCGTTTCCAAATAGTTTTTAATTTTCTAGAGTGTGTAAACAACTCTTCAAGAATGAAAAGCAGTTCACGTTCCTTTTCTTCACACTCATTA
>JAGGXN010000008.1 GCA_021163065.1 Archaeoglobaceae archaeon
ATGTTTATAAGAAATTAGGATTTGAAGTGGTAGATCCATATTATGAATATGATATGTATCTACATCTAAAATAAATATTATACAAGAAAAATTAGAAAATAAAGTCAGTCTCCCCTCAATATTACAAGTAAAGATATCAACTATAACAATAAATTTGATGAATTATGTTTCAAAAAGATTCTAGCAAAAGCTGGGCAAAAGAGACATAATTTATGCAAGAAGGATCCAACAGATTAACCAATAATTATCGTCACTGGCTATTAAAATTGCAAAGATATTTTTAGTTATTTATACCTAGAAGTAAATATAATAGAACCATTGTAGTTTACATTTCTTTGCCTAGCCAAAAATTTCTCAGCCTTAAAAATTAAATTCAAAAAATTCTTTGGGACTACTTGTCCAAAAATTGGATCTAATAAATGTTTTGGAAAACTCGTTACGCCATTTAACGCGCCAACAATATATCCAACAATAGCACCAATTGTGTCAGAATCTTTTGTATATGTAACTGATTTTGATAACGCCAATAAAGAATTGTCGGCGTATTTCATAATAACATATAATGTATTTGGTATGGTTTCCAACAAATACGCACCAGAACCAATATTATTGCTTAAATCATAAAGACTAAGGTTCTTTTCAAGAGCATCACGTAATACCTTTTCAATATAGAGCCATGCTGGACCTTGGTATGTGCTTTTCAATGGATATCTTGGCTTGTATTTGGATTTGTGTCCTTCTAACTCACTTGTAATTTCAACGTACTTCTCCAACCACCATTCAGGTTCTGGTGATTTGTTTCTTCGAAAACATTCCCAAAGCAAGTACGTAAAAGCTACTGCCGAAGATATTGCCAACCTATCCCAATAAATTAATCGAGTTGTTACTACAGCATCCGCCCAAAGACAATTCGTAGGATTTATAAGATGCGGTATAACAACTGGAGACAACTTCATGAGAGCGCCATTTCCCGCACTTTTAACTCCAGCAAGATACCATGGATATTTCAGATCTTTAAACCTTTTTATAAATGATCTAATTGATTTCCCAATACCGGTTATTCTCTCTTGTATATATTTTTTGGCAAGGGATTCGGGATTAAGCCATTTCTCTTTCAGAAAAACGTCCAAAGTCCAAAAAGTAAATTGAGTATCATCAGTAAAATGTGCTTTTGGTGGATAAGCTACTATTGGATCCATATGATGCTTTTTTGCCGGAATTTTTGATTCGTACTTATTTCCGAGAACATCACCAATTATTGTACCTAAAAGCATACCTTCAACTTTACTAAGATAGATGTTCTCAATAGCTTTGGGAGGTTTGTATAAAATATCTGCCTGCTCTATGGGAAGAAGATCAAATTCAAACATAACATCCATTATGCATATGTTGTCTTTACAATCTTGTATCTTCCTATCAAGATTGTAAAGATTGGCCATTGTGCAAATTATATTTTTAGCTATTTTAAGTTTTTTTCTAATTTGAAACCAAAATATTAAACTAAAAAATAAGATTCAAATCCCTTAACTCTCGGTTAGGAACTGGACGCTTTAACCTAGTTAATTATAAACTCATCTGGTTTATTAATCTAAGTTTGTGGTAGTTGTAAGATATTGTAGAACTAAAAGTTATAGGCATACTTAAATTAGCAACCAAATAACATTTAAAAAATAGTGGAGTAATATTCAACAATGAAGTTCAAACCAAGTTACCTTAAACTGCATGAAAGTGGAGAACTAAAAGACAAGATCGATGCTTTATACAACATACTCGAATCTTGTGAACTCTGCCCAAGAAAGTGTGGGGTTAATAGGCTTAAAGGTGAAAAAGGTTTTTGTAAGGCTGAAAAGCTAAAAGTTTCAAGCTACTTTCCTCACTTTGGCGAAGAAGACCCACTAGTTGGCGTTCATGGTTCTGGAACGATATTCTTAACTTATTGTAACCTTCGATGTGTTTACTGTCAAAATTATGAAATAAGCCATTTAGGAGTCGGAGAAATTGTTTCAGAAGAGAGAGTAGCAAAGATGATGCTAGAGTTACAAGCCTTAGGCTGCCACAACATAAACTTCGTCACTCCAACTCATTACGCCCCACAACTCGTTAAGGCAATAGCGATTGCTGTGGAGAAGGGTTTAAGATTGCCAATAGTCTGGAACTGCGGTGGTTATGAGAATGTGGAAATAATAAAGTTGCTTGAAAATGTTGTTGACATATATATGCCAGACATAAAATATAGCTCAAGCGAAGTTGCTAAAAAATACTCTTTCGCTCCAGACTACTTTGATAGGTGTAAAGAGGCTGTTAGAGAAATGCACAGGCAAGTTGGAGACTTGAAAATTCAAAACGGAATAGCCTACAGAGGATTGTTGATAAGGCATTTGGTTTTACCAAACAACCTTGCGGGAAGTGAGGAGGTTTTAAAATTCATTAGAAGTTTATCAAAAGATAGTTATGTCAACATAATGGCTCAGTATAGGCCTGAAGGTGAGGCATACAAATATAAAGAGCTAAACAGAAGGATAACGAAAGAGGAATTCATGAAGGTAATAGAATTTGCAAAGAAACTCGGTTTAACAAGAGGTTTACAAGAAAAACATATATTTTGGCTAATTTAAATGAATCGAGGATTTTTAATAGTTGGAAACAAAGCAGTTACAAAACCATTTAGCTTAAACGATTTAGCTGGTAGTGCTGGAAGGATGGATATTTTGTGTAGATTTGTTGCCCAAGCTTTGTTTATTTCTCATGGAATAAGAAAGAATGTTGAGGTTTACTTGTTATTACTTGGAGAGCCAAAACCTCCGAAAGCAATAAAGATTGTTGGAAAAGAAGTAAAAACAATGGCACCTGATGAGAGAAACATTGCAGGATTGATAAGGAAAGCTTTAAAGATTGAATGCAACAAAAATTGGAAGAGAAGTACATCTGGAATCTACATTTCTAAAAAGAATTTGAAAAAACTTTTAGATGAGTTAACCAATCGTTATAAAATTGTTTATTTGAAAGAAACAGGTAAAGACATAAGAAATTTCGTCAAACAAATTGATAAGGACTGTCTATTCATCTTAGGAGATCATTTAGGATTGAGTGAAGAGCAAGAAAGAATTGTAAAGGATTACGCATCTGAAGTCATTTCAGTATCGCCGATCTCTTTACAAGCAGATCAGTGTGTTGTTATTGTCCATTATGAGCTTGACAGGTCAACAATTTAAAAGTTCTTGCATCATCTTTCATGTAGGTGTTATTAAACAAAACGTAAGTATCCTTTTCATAAGCCTTACAAAATTCCTTGAGCCAGATCAATTCATCTTTACTATACTTATGCTTGTACATCCTCTTATGACTTCCATGCAATCTGAAGTAGTTAATTCTGCCATGTAGAGGTTTTGCAACAAATGGATCAACGCAATGAACCAAGTTTAATTCAGCACATAAATTTTTTATCGCTTTCTCACTCCAACCTCGTGGCTCCCATACAAAAGTGTAGCTATTAATTGAGTTAAAAAACTCTCTCATATTCTTAACATTCTCTTCGCATTCTTTAAAGGATTTTGGCGTTTGAAATAATATTATCTTAGCCTTTAAAGCATTAGCAACGTTTTTTGTTAATTCCCATGCCTTAAAAACTTCCTCTGTTGGTTTAAAGAATCCACAATTCTTAAAATCAAGTTTAGCTTTTTTATACGTTGGACTTGATGGTGGATGAGTTATTACTTGAAAAGCTTTTACACAAAATTCAAAATTTTCTGGAGCCATTTTTCTCCATTTCTTAGCAGTTTCAAGGCTAACAGGTTTGTAGAATGTTTTTTGAACTTCAACAACTTCAAAACTTTCGAAATATTTCCTCATGGACATTGGAAATCCGCAACAACCAATTTTGATCATAATACCTTGTATTAGTTCATATTAGTAAAAATAATTTAGTGGATTTAGAAATTTAGGGGAAATTTTATTAAAACTCTTTATGAATGATTAGTTAAGTCGTGTTTGGCTATGTTGTTAGAGAAGAATGTTTGCAAGTAAAAAAGGGACGTGATAACATAACCAAAAATTTTAAAGTCTAAAAATAAACCTGAGAGATGATAAGGGATCTAGTAAAAGAACTGAGGATATTCGAGAGAAACAAAGTACCGGAAGAAATTAAGATTTTGGGCA
>JAGGXN010000184.1 GCA_021163065.1 Archaeoglobaceae archaeon
AAATTTTAAGAATAAAAATAGAATTATTGCAATAGTGCCGATAATTATGGCAGAGTATGGAATAATTTGCGTAATTTGAACCTGCTGCATGGGAATTCTTTGAACCTCCTTTAACGGAGCGTATCCAACTGGCTTTACATACTTTTTACTTAATTCTGCAATTCCATAGATTAAAGATGTTAAACCGCCAAAGAGCAAAACGCCCATTTTAAGCAATTCATTTCTCAAAGCGTTAAGTCCACTTTTAGTTAAGTTGTAATAGACCCACTTACCCCTTTCAACTCTTTTAACGTAACCAACTTTGCTTAATTTTTCTAAATGGTAAAAAATCGTAGCTTTAGAGTAACCAGTTAATTTAGAAAGTTCAGATGCTGTGTAGGGACGATTTTTTAACTCAAGCAAAATTTTACTCCTTGCTGTAGAGATTAAGTCCAACACAATTTGAATGCTTTTTAAAAATTAAAATTGTTTTTGTTTTTGATCTATAAAATAATTTAACTGCTTAAAAGCAAAAGATAAATTACCTAAAATTAACTTTACATGTGGACGTTAAATTCAGAGGAAGTGTCTTCGAAAAGATTGGTGAATTAAAGAAGTATATTGATAATTACATAGCAAAAATGGAAAACTTCGAGTTGGAAAATTATGATGAGCTTGGGATAAAGAAGATTGAAATTTACGACAAGTGGTATTTAGACTGTTTGAAAAACTTGAAAGTTGTTGGTGTTGATGGAAGCCAGATCAATCCATTGAGAGAGTTAGGAATTCCTATCGGCGTTGTGCAAGTTGCTAAGGTTAAAGTTTGGCATGGTGAAGGAAAGAAAAAAGTGGAATACTACTCCATGCCAGTAGCAATAGATGAAAATATAAACTTGAAAAGGTTTGATTTGGAAATACATGCATTGATTGATGAGATCGATGATGGAGGACTATTGTTTTTTGATGGAAGTTTCTTAGTTCCAGAACTTAAAGAGAATGAAAACGTTTATAGACTGTTTAGACTAAGTAAAAAACACTCTACCATGCTAATAGGTTACGTAGATAAGAGCTTTTCAAAAGATTTGGCTGAAGAATTTGGTTTAAGCACGTACGATACTTTCTTATTGAAAAACATGAGGATGTTTGAATACACAAGACCATTTTTAAAAAATGATTTGGCCTACGCTTACATTAAGATCAATCCAGCCTTACCAGCGAGAATTGAATATCCTGCTTGGATGACAGAAATGCACGATGAGGTTGTAAAGCTCGTTACAGCTGAATGCCAGCTGAGTGTTACAAAGGGCTACCCATATATACTTGAGAGGGCTCACAAATTCTCAATAATAGATAAGAGGGGTAGAGATAAGTTTATGAAAGCTGTTAAAAGCTATAGCATCTCGTATAAATGGTTAGCAAAGATGATACCATGAAAATAGTGAAAATTCTAAGTCATGACGAATTTGAAGTTGAAGGTGATCTGGCTGTAGGGGATGTAGTTAATTGCAAAGGCATAATGGCGATAGTTGTGTCTATACATCAAGAGGGCTCTGAATATTCAGATTACATGCATAGAATGGAGACTGAAGATATCAAAAAATTCTTGCCCGATCTTGTTGAGGGTAGGAGGATTGTTAAATGCTTGGCATTGTGCACAACTAATTTAGATGATGCTTTTACCTTGCCTGAAATAGGGACTGAGGTTGAAAAAATCGATAAAGACAATTTAAGGAACATACATTTAAAAAATGGTGAGCTCAGAATTCCATACTTGGTAAAGTTGCTCAAAAGGTCAAACATTGATGTTGCTAGGAATTTAGTTTTAAAGCTCATTGAAGTTATACCTGAGGAGAAAGACTTGTTAGAAATCATTTTGGCAGAGATTGAATACAAAAGAATGAAAGGGTTGGAGTTGTAAATACAACAACAAATTTTATATAGGTTAATGAGAAAGATTGATGAAACTTGAACGGAGGAATCGAAATTGGCTGAAATAACTGAAGTTAGAATATATAAATCCAAAAGGGATGGAGCTGTAAAGGCATATGCGTCTGTTTCCCTTGACAACGAATTTGTTGTTAAGGGTATTAAGGTTTTAGAAGGCGAGAAGGGTTTGTGGGTTAGCATGCCCGGAAGAAAAAATAAGGATGGAACTTTTCAAGACGTATTCCATCCTGCAAGTAGAGAGGCGAGAGAGAAAATAGTTAATGCTGTTTTAAATGCATACAAGGATCAGGAATAGTGGATTTTGCAAAATTTATTTAGTTTTAGGTTTTTAATTTAATTTTATTTTAAAATTTACTAACTGGTCAATCCTAAAATTTTTTAACTGTTTGATGAGCTAAGAGCCTATGTACGAAAAAGTTAAGCCACCGGAAGAAGGAAAGAAAATTGAATACAGAGATGGAAAGCTTGTAGTTCCAGACAATCCGATAATTCCCTATTTTGAGGGTGATGGAATAGGCAAGGACGTAGTGCCAGCAGCAATAAGAGTTTTAGATGCAGCAGCCTCTAAGTTTGGGAAAGAAATAGTTTGGTTTAAGCTTTATGCAGGAGAAGATGCTTACAAGATTTATGGAAATTATTTGCCAGAAGATACTTTGAATGCTATAAGAGAATACAGGGTAGCATTGAAAGGTCCTTTAACAACTCCCGTTGGTGGTGGTTTTAGAAGTTTAAACGTAACAATAAGGCAAACCTTAGATTTGTATGCAAATGTTAGGCCTATTTACTATTTGAAGGGAATTCCAAGCCCGATAAAACATCCCGAAAAAGTTGATATGATCATATTTAGAGAAAATACGGAAGATGTTTATGCTGGAATTGAATGGCAAAAGGGGAGTTATGAAGCTTTAAAGATTATAAAATTCTTGAAAGATGAATTTGATGTAAGTATAAGAGAGGATTCTGGAATAGGCATTAAACCAATCAGCGAATTTGCTACGAAGAGGTTAGTTAGACTTGCAATTTTATATGCTTTAGAAAATAATAGAGAGAGCGTTACGTTAGTTCACAAGGGAAATATAATGAAGTACACTGAAGGGGCCTTTAGGGACTGGGGATATGAAGTGGCTAGAGATGAATTTGGCGATGTAACAATTACAGAAGATGAGCTTTGGAACAATTATGATGGAAGAATTCCAAAGGGAAAGATCGTTATAAAAGATAGAATTGCTGACAACATGTTTCAGCAAATTTTGACAAGAACTGATGAATACGATGTTTTAGCATTGCCAAATTTGAATGGAGACTATTTGAGCGATGCAGCAGCAGCATTGATTGGAGGTCTTGGCATAGCTCCGGGCTCGAACATAGGAGATGGAATGGGTGTTTTTGAGCCAATTCATGGCTCAGCTCCAAAATATGCGGGTAAGAATAAGGTAAATCCAACGGCAGAAATACTCACGGGAGCATTGATGTTCGAATATTTGGGCTGGAAAGAATGCAGTGAAATGATAAAAAGAGCAGTTGAGATGACTGTGCAACAAGGAATAGTTACTTACGACATTCATAGACATGTTGGTGGAAATTTAGTGGGAACGAAAGAATTTGCCAATGCGGTCATCGAAAATTTAAATTCCCTTTAATTAAATTCATTGCCAAGTATTTCTTCTTCTATACTCCTTTTCTTGTTGAATGCTTCAATAACATCCCTTCTCATCAAATACCAAATTATAATCAAATTTATAAAAACTTCTACAACAAAAAATGGCTGAACTAATGCAGATATCATCCCAGATAATGCACCAAATCCCAAAAATACAATCGCCCCTACTCTTGCCCAGTTGTAGAAATTCCATAATCCCCAACCAATTATAACTGAAATAATTCCTAAGATTATCGTTAAAGTGGATATCAACATCATCATTTTTTTAAACATCTCAGGAGTTATCGTTTCATTAGTTAGCTGTTCTTTAACAATTGAATACATGGATTCAGACTCCTCAAACATCGCAATTAAAAGAGCACCGCTTGATAACCAAAGAATTCCAAAAATTATGAAGAGCAGGGATATAATTTTTATTCCAGTTTGCTTCATGTTGTTTATTTACATATTGAAAAATAAAAAAGTTATCATAATGAAAGCTGGGAAAAGATAAATATGTTTTTTGTTTTGCAATACTGATGATGGATGTAATTGGATTTGGAGCTCTGAATTTGGATAAAATTTACAGAGTTGATAAGATTCCGAGAGAAGATGAAGAGGGTTTTGTAAAAGATGTCGAGTTTCATCCGGGTGGTAGTGCTGCAAATACAATTGTAGGGTTGTCTAGACTTGGCTTTAAAACTGGTTACATAGGTAAGGTTGGAAGCGATGGTGATGGGGAGTTGTTACTCAAAGATTTAAAAAATGAAAATGTAGATGTTAGTGGCGTAATTAAAGCTGAAGGCAGGAGCGGAAATGCTTTAATTTTTGTTGATGAAAAAGGTAATAGGGCAATACTAGTAGATCCAGG
The DNA here is from genome assembly GCA_021163065.1 of Archaeoglobaceae archaeon. GTDB lineage: Archaea > Halobacteriota > Archaeoglobi > Archaeoglobales > Archaeoglobaceae > B5-G16. The sequence goes on from JAGGXN010000184.1 coordinate 4,437, forward strand.
AGTAAATGATACGATAAAATTTGATGAAATAAACTTGAAATACGTTTCTAAATTTAAACTACTGCATTTGACATCTTTCATCTGTAAAAATGGATTAGATTCTTTTTTAAGTCAAAAAAAGCTTGTAAATAGCATAGATATGAAAATTTCATTTGATCCAGGAATGGTTTATGTAGAAAGAGGATTGAATGACTTGATGGAAATTTTAAAAAATACAACGATATTCATGCCCAACAAAACGGAAATTGAAATGCTATTCAAGGAGGATTACAAAAAGGCTGCAAGAATGGCTACTGAGTTGGGAATAGAAGTGGTTGTCGTCAAATTAGGCAAGGAAGGTTGCTACATTTACGATGGTAAGGATGAGGTATTTGTAAAGGCTGAGAGAGTTAGGGCAGTAGACACAACTGGGGCAGGAGATGCTTTTAACGCTGGTTTTATTTTTGGATACCTTAAAGGGATGGATTTAGAAAGTTGTGGAAAACTTGGTAATTTGGTAGCATCTCTAAATATTCGGAAAGTTGGAGCAAGAGCGGGATTGCCAAGATACGAGGAGATTAAAGAAATTTTACCAATTTAATTTCTTAGTTTAGTGTTCAATTTGTTTTTAATTATTCTCAAAATATCGTAAATTCCTTCCCCATTAACGCTGGAAAATGCTGGCAAATCTCTTTTATTATGCAGATCTGCCTTGCTGTAAACTGGAATTACTTCAACATCCAATTCTTTCTCAATTTCCCTTAACAAAGACATCTGACTTTCTATTGGGTATCCGCAAGATTCAGTGGGGTCTATTATAAATAGTACAACATCTGCAAGATGTTTTAGGCATAAAATAGCTCTCCTCTCAATTTTATTCCTCTTATGGATCGGTCTATCAAGTAGTCCTGGTGTATCAACAACTTGGAATTTTAGTCCGTTTAAATCTACAAATCCCACAAATATTTTTTTAGTTGTAAAAGGATAAACGGCAATTTCAGGTTTAACATTCGATACTTTTGCAACAAAACTTGATTTACCAACGTTTGGATATCCTGCAACAACGATGGTTGGTAAATCTTTAAAAATGGGTATTTCCCCCATTTTTTGCTTAGCTTCATTCAAAAATCTCAGTTCTTCATCTATCTGGTTGATTATTGAAGCTATTCTCCCATATGCAGCTTTTAAAGTCCCTTCAATATCACCTTCACCCTTTATTTTTCTAACACTTCTCGTAATTATCTTTTGACACATACTGTTTGCCCACTTTAACGCTGCCAAGCTCTTTTTCAATTTTCTAATTCCAACGACTGTATCGACCATCTCTCTATAAAAATCTGGTAAATTCTCATAGCTTGGATGAGCTTTAATTATCTTGTCGAAATAATCTGAAAGTACATTAGAAATTGTAGACAGCTTGTTTATTGCCCTCTCTTTTTTATTTCTTCCACTAACCTTGGATGCTCTTCTAAATGCTTTATCAAGCAATTCTTCTGCATACAATACAGTTGGTAACTTTCTTGGATTAAACATCATTTTACATTTTCATGAAACTTTTTAAAGTATTTCTCTATAATTGATCATTCTAGTATAATTAATCATCCTAAATTGGTCTGTAATATTAAAATTTTGGTTTAGAGAAGAATTTAGATACAAGTTTAAAAAATTAGAGTAGATATCAAATCTCAAGAAAACTATATATACTGATTCAATAGGGGTATTTTAATTGGAGGTATTAACATGTCGCTTGAATTAACTCAGATTCAAAAAGATATACTTTATGCATTGATAACACTTTATAAAAAGAAAGCGGGGGCATCGGTAAAAGGAGAAGAAATTGCAGAACTTATAAATAGGAATCCTGGTACTGTTAGGAATCAAATGCAAGCTTTAAGAGCGTTGGGATTAGTTGAAGGAGTTCCCGGTCCAAAAGGAGGTTATAGACCAACGGCAAAGGCTTACGAAATGCTTGCCATAACAAAACCAGAAGAGTCTGTTAGAGTACCTATTATGGTTAACGATGAAGTTTTTGACGATTTAAGTGTTGAAGAAATTGACTTAACTTCCATATCTCATCCAGATGTTTGTCAAGCCAGAATTAGAATAATTGGTGATATAAAAAGGATATCTCCTGGTGATAGAGTAGTTATAGGTCCAACACCTGTAAATGAGTTGATGGTCTATGGTAAAGTCACAGGGAGGGATGACACCGAAAATACGATTGTCATTGATGTGGATAAAATTGTAGCACTACCAAAAGACAGAGTTGAAGAACACATGTCATCTCCAATTATAACTGTTGATGCGGATGCTAGAGTTAAAGATGGTGCAAAAATTTTAGCTGAAAGAGGAATTTATTGCACTCCTGTCGTAGAGAGTGGAGATTTTGTCGGGATTTTCACATTAGATCATGTTGCAGAAGCGTTGGCAAAGGGTAAGTTGGATGCAAAGATTAAAGATGTGATGAGACCAAAGATAGTCATGGTTGAGAAAGATACATCAATAAAAGAGGCTTTGAGACTAATGAAGGATGAAAAAGTTAGGATTTTAGTAATAACCGACAACGGTCAGCCAGTAGGGGTTATAACTGATCAAAAGATACTAACAAAACTTGCACCAGAGCAGGTAGTTTGATTTGAAATTACCACAAATTTTTTAAAGCTTTTTTAAAAGGAAAAAATGCTTGGGCCCGTGGTCTAGTGGTTATGACGTCGCCTTTACGAGGCGAAGGTCGCCGGTTCGAATCCGGCCGGGCCCATCTTACCAAATAAAATTTAAAGCAAAAACTTAAGTTTTTTACTATGTTTCCAGAAACGGTAAAGATTACAAAAATGCATGGAAACGGCAACGATTTTGTCTTAGTAGATGAGTTTAAATCTGAGATCATTCCTGAAAAACTTAAACCTAACTTTGTTAAGGCTATTTGCCATAGAAGGTTTGGTGTTGGCGCTGATGGTGTGCTGTTTGTTCAACCTTCTATTGTTGCTAATGCGAGATTTAGGTATTTTAACAATGATGGAAGTGAAGCTGAGATGTGTGGAAATGGAATAAGATGCTTTACGAGGTTTGTTGTTGAAGAGGGGTATGCTGAAGGGAATTTTATTAAAATTGAAACTTTAGCTGGAATTCTAAATTTAGAAGTAGACAAAAGTGGTTGGTGGGTCAAAGTTGATATGGGGGAAATAAAGACAAGAAGGGAAGATATACCTGCAATTAAGGAGGTTTGGGGATTAAAGAAAAAAGTAGGCGATCAAGAATTTGTTTTGTATGCTGTAAATTCAGGAGTGCCGCATGTTGTGATCTTTGTGGGTGACTTGGATTTTAACATCGTTGAGGTAGCAAGGGTTGTAAGGTATGACGAAATTTTTCCACAAGGTACGAATGTAAACTTTGTGAAGGTTTTGTCGATTAACAAGCTAAAAATCAGAACTTACGAAAGGGGTGTTGAAGATGAGACTTTAAGCTGTGGAACGGGTAGTGTTGCAGCAGCTTACGTTGCAAATAAATTGGGCTTAACATCCAACAACGTTGATGTAATTACGAAGGGAGGAGTTTTAAAAATTGAGTTGAAAAATGGTAAAGCATACATGATTGGTACAGCAAATAGAGTGTTCGAGGGTTATGTTAATTTGAAGGAATTGCATGATTTTTGAAAACAGACTTGTTTTATCGGCTATGGCAGGAATAAACGATGCTGATTTTTGTATCAAGCAAAAAGCAGCTTTGGTTGTCATGGGAGGTTTTAATGCTGATAAAAAAGCAATAAAAGCGGCAAAAGAGGTTGTGAAGAGGGGAAGAAAGGAATTCATATTTGAAGATCCAATAAGTGGTATTGAAGAAGAGATTAAAAAAATTTATAAAAAAAAGAAATTCGCCATTAATGTTAGATCTGCATCAGTTGATGGCTACGTTGAAGTTGCAAGGCTCGTAAAAAATTATGGAGGGATTGTTGAAATAAATGCCCATTGCAGACAGCCAGAATTTGTTGAAATTGGATGTGGGCAACATCTTTTGTACGATAAAGAAAAGCTTGTTGAGATTGTAAAAGAAGTTTCTAAATTTTGCATAACCGCTGTTAAAATTCGTGGTGGGTTAAATATTGATTATTTGGAGTTAGCTAATAGCATAAGACGTGCGGGATGTAAGATTGTTCATGTGGATGCAATGATACCCAATGGATTGTGTGATTTAAAGTTAATTAGAAGACTATCGAAAACTGGGTTTACAATTGGAAATAATTCTTTCGTTGATGTAAGAAGTGGAGAGGCAATTATAAATGCAGGAGCGAACATGGTTTCTGCAGCAAGAGCCGTGTTGAAGAATCCAAGATTTTTTGATGAAATGCTTGAAAGTGCGATGCTAAGCGACAAGGTCGTCTTGTGAACGCAACATATTTATGCAAACTTAAGTAATGCAGCTTGGGTGATGCTCATGGCAAGAATTCATGCAAGAAGAAGGGGTAAATCAGGATCAAAAAGGGTGTATCGAGATGGCCCTCCAGAATGGGTTGAGATGAGTGCTGAAGAAGTTGAGAAAAAGGTATTGGAGTTGTACAATGATGGATATGAGCCAAGCATGATTGGAATGATTCTCAGAGATCGTTATGGGATCCCCTCTGTTAGACAAGTTACGGGTAAAAAACTACTGAAGATCTTAAAGGAGAAAGGTGTGGAAATTACACTGCCAGAGGATCTCAAAGCTTTGATTAAAAAAGCGTTGAACTTGAGAAAACACTTGGAAATACACAAAAAAGATTATCACAATCTTAGAGGGTTGCAGCTTATTGAGGCAAAAATATGGAGATTATCGAATTATTACAAGGAGAAAGGAGTTTTACCACCGGATTGGAAATACGATCCTAAGAAGTTGCAAATAGAAATTTCAAAGTAAAATTTTTATTTTTCATTCGTAATAACAGAAAAATTTATCTAAGCCTTGGTTAATTTTCTACAAGGGCTCGTAGCTCAGTGGCAGAGCGCCGCCTTCGCAAGGCGGAGGCCCCGGGTTCAAATCCCGGCGAGTCCATCAAATTTTGATCGACTTTAATTTCTTTAGGAAAAGTTCTTTTGCTGCGTAACCTCCCCAAGCATCAACGATTTTTTCGTTGTAAATAACAACAAATGCTGGATAGGCGAAGACTTTTATTGGAGTTTTATCTTTGCTTACATCGACGTAAACTGGAACAAAATTCTTTTTAATGTATTCGAAAACTTCAGGATCTGAAAGAACCTCATCTCTCATCTTAGCGCAGAATGGACAGTTTGGTGATGTAACAAATACAAACATTGGCTTATTTTCTTCTTTTGAAATTTTTAGTCCCTCTTCAAAAGAATACCAGTCTGAGTCAAAACTTTTATTTGCTGAATTGGCGTTGAGACCAAAGAATATCAAAGCGATCCCAATTACGATAGCTATTGCATAAACATATTTTCGCATTTCTTAATTTTAAAAGTTCAATTTAAAAAGTTTTTTTGCTATTGCTATCAATTTCAAAATTGCAATAAAAATAAAATAAAGAAATGATTTAGTACTTCATTGCAAGCTTTATATCTTCAAGCTTAACAGTCTTTCTACCAGCGTGCTTGGCAATTTCAACTGCTTTCTTGGCAATTTCGGTTGCATATTCTTCTAATATCTCAACCATCTTTTCAACTGCATCTGCACTAACCCTCTCAGCACCAGCCTTTCTTATCAATCTATCAACTGGTGCGGCAGGTAATTCAGCCATTCAACCACCTCCACATTATCTTTGAACACAACTACTATATAATTTTTATCTTCGCTCATTAGATGTTACATGTTAGAGTATTGGCAAATGGTTACAACCATAAAAATGTAACACTCAATGAGTGTTTAAGATAAAATCCTATAACTTGTTTAGTTAATGTTTGCAAGTTAAAATAAACTTAGGTCATTTGTCGAGGGTAAAATATTGAATTTTTGTATGATGTGTTTTTAATGAAATAAATCTAAATAGATTCAAATGCACCTTTTATTTTGACTTCTTTCTTACTTTCATCTATCTTTATGGTATTTTTAAAGAATTTTTCAATAACATACGCGTTGCTGATCAAATGTTTTGTAATTTTAGATGTTGTATATCTTGTATTTCCCCTACAAACGACTGCAAAGGGTAAAACTTGATCGGCTAAATGTTTATCAAAACAAGCTTTGGATTCAAGCTCACTTACAATCTCAATTGCTGCTTCTTTGCCAACAACTTCAGCTCTTTTACCTTTCTCCCCTAAGCTGCTTCCCCCTTTATAACCGCTCCAGAGCGTTATACCACTACCAGTTGAAAAGCCTTTTCCAAATTCTATGGCTATTTCAGCTTCATATCCCTTTTCTTTTAAAAATTCCATTGCTGCATCAGCCTGCCTTTCAGCAACGTGTTTTGGAAGATTTAAGCAATGACTCAAACCTCTAATTTTCTCCCTAATGACTTCGAATTCAAATCCTTTGAGCTTTGAATTTTTGACCTCAACTTTAATCAATCCACCACCTTTCGGATAGTAACCTCTTCTTATTAACTCAATTTTGATGTTTGCATTCAACTTTTTTAAAGCCTTTAGTGTAATATTTTTTACATAATCTACTGTTGGTGACCATTTTACGTCGGTTCCACCTTTAATTTCAAATAAAGATGGATTTTCTGCCATTAAGGATGGTAAAAGGATTGTTTGAAGTATTAATGTAACACTTCCAGCAGTACCAATATCTATCTTAAAGCTCCCTCCCTTTAAGTTTTTTGGTTTAAACACAATTTTTGTTGATCCTAATTTTAATCCTTCAACCTCAGCTCTCGTTATTAGCTTCGCAGCCTCTATGCCTTTTAAATGCTGAGCAGCTAAACCTGGTTTCGGACGATTTGCTCTTATGTTAAAAATTTCAACGGGCTTTAAAGTTATACATGAAAGTGAGATTGCTGTCCTTAAAATTTGTCCTCCTCCCTCTCCAAAGCTCCCATCTATCCTTATCATCGATTGGATTAAGCTTTGAAATTTTAAAGGTTTACTCAAAAAGTTTTTAATCCTGAAGTAGAAATAATGGTGCCGATGATGACTGATGGGCGAACTGAGATGTGATGAAAGGGAGAGTCTGAGGTAAACTATGTCTGGTGAAATCTTGAAAGAAATGGGATATCAAATTTCTTTATCTGCTGTATTCATTTCAGTTCTCTTTTTAAGTTTTGTTGCTTTATACTTAAGTAAATTTGGATTTTTTTCCTCTTTGGCCATTTCCTTAACCTTGGCATTTCTAATCTACTTTTTTTATCGAAAAATGATAGAAAACATTCGTAAAAGTGGTAAAATGTAACCAAAAATGTGATGAACTTTTGGTAAGATAAATTTTGATGAAAGTTGAGAGAAACTACAATTGGGATGCAAGGATACCAAAAATTGATGCTATTTATTATGAGCAGGGGAGTGAATTGAAGAAATTATCGTCGATTAAGGGCGGTAGATGGAGGATTGAAGGTCCAACTGGATGTGGTAAGACTATGCTTGCAGAATACTTTGCCGCTAAAAACAAACTTCCATTATTCACAATCCAGGGTAGATACACTTTAAATCCTGCTGATCTGATAGGCAGACCAACAATTGTTGGTAATGATGTTTACTGGATTGATGGAACCTTAACAAAGGCTTTGTTGTGCAGCAACGAGAGGGAATGCGTTCTGCTTGTCGATGAAATAAACAGAATGGAGCCAAGAAGTCAGGCAATATTGCTTGAAGCGGCAGACTATAGATGTCAGATCACAATTGAAGCATTAGATGAGGTTGTAAAAGGAGTTGCTGAGAATCTTTACATTATTTCAACCCTAAATAAGGGTGGGGAATACTTTGTAAATAGGTTAGATGCAGCAGTTGAAGGAAGGTTCTCAGTTATAGTTCTTGACTATTTAGGCTTGAAAAATAGGGAGGCTGAAATTGAGCTTTTAATTGAGAGATGTGGGATAAAGTATGAATTGGCTGATTTGCTTGTTTCGACTGCAAACAAGATAAGAGTTGATGCCAAGAGCGGGAAAAGCGTAATTACACTTGGAATCCCCACAAGGAATTTGATAAACTGGGCGAGGCTAACGGTTTCTTACAAGGAGCATGGTATTGGAAATAATCCGATTGTGGAAGCTGCTAAGGATGCAGTCGTGGATGCTCTTTATGAAGGGCAAGCAAAAACGACTGTTATGCAGATAATACTTGGAATGTGCGATCTGCCAAAGAAGGAGTTGGAACAAGTTATATGAGTGCCTTTTTAAGAGTTTTGGAATCCTTAGCCAGAACTTTTACCGAACATACTTTAGATGTGAAAGTTAAGGAATCATACAAGGGAGTTTTTCACATCCAAGGCAATACGATTTACGTTGCAGCAAATTCAGATTCTTTTTTGGAAGAAAACAGACTAAGGTTGATTGTTGATGCTTTAAATCATGAATGTGAGCACATAAACTTGAACTTTTCAAAGGATAAGTTGGAAAATTTTATTCGTAAAACTGGCATGGGCAATTTGGCAAGGTGGGTTTTGACAATTGTTGAGGATTATTACACAGATTTCTCAAGGTTGAAAAGATGGAGGGGATTAAAGAAGACGAGAGCATTGTATGCGAAAATGTTGATGGAGAATGCTTTGCCCGTATATCTTCTTTGCGATAGGGAGGCTGCGTTGAAAGGTTTACACATGGTAAGCTACTGTGGATTTGCTAAAGGCGAAGAACTCGCCAATAGTGAATTAAGATCTTTTTTTAATAAATGTAGAGATCTGTTGGTAAGAATTAGAAACGTTCACGAGTTTGAAGAGCGAGAAAAAGTGGCTCTTAAAATTTTAGATGAAATAAAAAGAATGAAACCTTACGATTATGAACCTTTCGAAGATTTAGATTGGAAAATTGATTTTCAGATAAGTTGCAAAGCAAAGAGTGAGCAAAGAAGCTTTGAAGTTGATGCAGATTGCGATTTTGATGTTGATGCAATAATGGAGTGGAACGAAGTTGACGACTTAAAGCCATCTGAATTTGAGGTTAGCATAATTGAGAGCATTCAACAACTTGAAGCTGAATTTGAAAGGCAAAATGAACAGGTGAGAGGTAGCTTAGCTAAAAGAGACATGAGAATAGATCCAACAAAGATAGTGGAGGTTGATGAGAGAATTGTGGAGGAATTGAAAGGATTGCTTGAAAGGATAAAAACTGAAGACAGATTTGTTGAAGATGAATGGGGAGAAGTAATAAACATCAGAAACTACTTAAGGTTTATTTGCGGAGAGAAGTGGAGAAATCTTTACTACTCAACAAAGCCTGCTGACACTGGAAATAGAGCTGTTTTAATAGCCTTGGATTTGAGTGGGAGTATGAAGAGCAAGATTGAAGAGACCATTAAGGCTTGTCATGTTCTTGCAACTGCAACAGAATACTTAAATGATAAGCTTGCAGCATTTGGGTTTCAGGAAAAAATTGGATTGGTTAACTATGTTAAATTTACGCCAATTAAATTTTGGCATGAAAAATATAAGCCTGAATTTTTTACGAACTTGGACGTTTTTGGAAACACTCCCTTGAAGGAGGCTGTAATTGAAGCTGGTGAATGGTTGAAGCCTGTGGTTGCTAAGCAAAAGATAGCTTTCATATTTACAGATGCTGAGCCAACATCTTCGACGGCAGATCAAGTTTACAAGGCTGTTTGCAGAATTAAGCATGCAAACATTATTGGAGTTGGAATTGGGACAAAAATAAATCCGTTAATGCTTCAATCTTGTTTTAGTAATTATTTGTGGGTTCCGGACATTAAAGATCTTCCAAATTCTTTGTTCTCAGCTTACTTAAGTTTTGTAGATGATTCAACAAGGCCTTATATTAGTCAAATCTAAATACTATTTGTTGCATTAATCTTAATGGTTGGCTTAATTGTTGCATTAGACCTAATGGACAAGAGTAAGGCCTTAAAGATTGCTTATGAAGTTGAGGATTATGTTGAAATGATAAAGGTGAATTATCCATTAGTTCTTACAGCTGGTTTAGAAATAATTGAAGAATTATCTGAAGTAAAGCCAGTTATCGCCGATTTTAAAGTTGCAGACATACCCTATACAAGCAGCTTGATCGCAGAAGCTTCATTCAAATCAAAGGCAAAGGCTCTGATTTGTCATGGATTTGTTGGGAGCGATACAGTTAAAACTGTTTTAGATGTTGCAAAGAAATTCAATGGAGAAATTTATGTTGTAACTGAGCTTAGTAGTGAAGGAGCAAAAGAATACATGCTCGAGCATTCAAATGAAATTGCTGCCATGGCTAAAAATCTTGGATGCCATGGAATAATAGCACCAGCAACCAGAAAAAGCAGAGTTGCCGAGTTAAGAAAAATTGTTGGAGAACTTAAAATTTTATCTCCCGGCATAGGCGTGCAAGGAGGAAACTTGGAGGTTGTTAAATACGTTGATTACGTAATTGTTGGTAGAAGCATTTACAATGCCGAAAATCCCAAGAAGGCTGCTGAAGAAATTTTAAATGGAATTCATAGAATTCAATATGAGGTTTAAAACATTTGTATTCGATTTGGATGGAACTATAGTTGAATTAAACTTGCCATTTGATGAGATTAGGAGAGAAATTGGTATTAAAGACAGGTTTATTCTTGAAAGCATAGCAAAGATGGATGAAGAAAAAAGAAAGAGATGCTTTGAGATACTTGAAAAGTTTGAAGTTAAGGCAGCGAAGAAAACAAAACTTGTTGATGGGGTTGAAGAAATTTTTAAATTGATTGAAAAGATGGATTTGAAAAAAGGTATTGTCACGAGGAATTGCAGAAAGAGTGTTGATGTAATTATAAAAAAATTTAACCTTGATTTTGATTTTGTTGTGACAAGAGAAGATGCAGAACCAAAGCCATCTCCAGAGCCAATACAACTTGCTTTAAAAATTGCAAAAACTAGGGCTAAGGAGAGTATTACAGTAGGAGATTTTAAATTTGATTTGATTGCTGGAAAGCTTGCAGGAACAAAAACAGCTTTGATTTTACATCAGAAAAACAGAGAGTTAGCGAAGGATTTTTTACATCTTGCCGATTTCGTTTTTGAGAATTTTAGGGAGTTAAGAAAGCTAATTTTTTAGGATTAGATATTTAATACCCTAACAATAAGCAATAAGCGATTGCAATGAGAGTTGCCATGGTTGGCAATCCAAATGTTGGCAAGACGGCATTGCTAAATGCACTTACTGGTGGAGACTTCGTTGTAGGAAATTTTCCTGGAACTACTGTTGAGAAGAAAATCGGGAAGGGAAGAATAGATGGTAGAGAAGTAGAATTTGTAGATCTTCCAGGAATTTACAGCTTGCAAGCTTATTCATTGGATGAAAAAATTGCGAGAGATTATATAATTAATGAGAAGCCCGATATCATACTCAACGTCTTAGATGCATCGAATCTTGAAAGAAATCTTTACTTAACACTTCAGCTACTTGAGTTTAAAAAGCCGTTAATAGTTGTTTTGAACCTCATTGATGAGGCAAAAAACAGGGGAATAATTGTTGATTCCAAAAAGCTTGAAAAAATTTTGGGTGTTCCAGTTGTTGAGACAATTGCCGTTGATGGATTTGGCATTGAAGAGTTGAAGAAAAAAATATTGAGTGGTGGAAAAATTGGTTTTTCTTTTGATGTTAAAGACATGGAAGATAGGTTAAAGTTGGCTGAAGAAATAGCGAAAAAAGTTGTTTCAAAAGTTAAGGTTAGGAAGGGCATTAATGAAATGCTGGATGAAGTTTTTACAGACAAGTATGTTGGTGGTTTAATTTTCTTTTCTTTTATGTGGATGGTTTTTCGTTTTACTTATGATGTAGCATCTCCGTTTGTTAATGCAATTGATCTTGGTATTACAACAATTGTCGATTCAATCTCAAAAGATTCCTTGATTGCATCGTTAATCGCTGACGGAATCATCACGGGAGTTGGAAGCGTCTTGGTTTTTGTCCCAAACATAGCATTTCTCTTCATAGCCTTGTCATTTTTGGAGTTAAGCGGTTACATGGCAAGAGCCGTTTTTATTATGGACAAAACGATGGAGCGTTTTGGGCTAACAGGAAGGGCTGTAGTGCCGTTAATTATGGGTTTTGGGTGCAACGTTCCGGCAATAATGGCTACGAGGGCGATTGAAGATAGAAACGTTAGGCTTGCGACAATACTTGTAAATCCATTTATATCTTGTAGCGCAAGATTACCGATTTACGTATTGTTTGCTGGAGCTTTCTTTACTAGATTTGAAAGTGTTGTAATCATGTTCATGTATCTATTAGGCGTTGTTTTAGCTTTGTTTTCAGCGTTGGTATTGAGAAAATTCATTTTAAAAGGTGAGGCAGAATTTATTATGGAATTCCCGCCTTACAGGATTCCAAAAATTAAAGATGTTTGGCTGTTAACTTGGAGCAGAACAAAGCACTTTTTACAAAAGGCAGGAACGGTTATACTTGCAATGTCGATAGTCATATGGTACTTAACAAGGTTTCCAAGTAGTGACATACACCAAAGCTATGCTGGAATGCTTGGCAAGATCATTCAACCTTTATTCGCTCCAATGGGATGGGGTTGGGAGCTAACTTTGGCTTTAATCATGGGCTTTGTTGCAAAAGAAGTCGTTGTTGAAACACTTGGAATAGTTTTGGGAAATCCTATGAAGATTGCAAGCTTAATTTTGCCGAATCAAGCATTGGGATTTATGGTATTTACTTTACTTTACATGCCATGTTTGGCAACCTTAGCAGCGATTCGCGCTGAAGCAGGATGGAGATGGATGTTCTTTGCAGTCATTTATGGCTTGATTGTGGCTTACATAATGGCTTTTTTGGTAACATTATTGGGGGGTGTTGTGCTTTGATTAGCTTAGTCATGGCAGTATTTTTTGCAATATTGTCTTTCTTGGAGTTTACAATTAATCCAATCAACTCCTTTGTTCTCTTTACGATAGCTTTAGTTTATCTTAGAGGGTATAAAAAAGGTATTAGCTTTGTTTACACTGCATCGCTAATAGCCATAATCTTTGCTTTGATATCTTTCTTAACACTTGTAGCATCTTTAATTGATAGCATAATTTTGAATAGGCCGTGTGTTTGTAAGTTCGATTACGGCTTAGCTGGTGTAGTCTCCCTACCTCTGTTGAGAAAAATGAAGTGAAATGGTTTAAAAACATAAAAATTTAAAGACATAAAGGGAAGAATTTTTTTGGTGGTTAAATGAAGATCGGATTTGTTGGAGCAGGGAGAGTAGGCTCAACAACAGCTTTTACTTGCATTCTAAACTTGGATGTAGATGAAATTGCGTTGGTTGACATCTTAGAAGATTTGGCTGTAGGAGAGGCAATGGATTTGGCTCATGCAGCAGCAGCTATAGATAAGTATCCCAAGGTTGTTGGTGGAAGCGATTATTCTTTACTTAAAGGCAGTGAGATTATAGTCGTTACTGCAGGGTTGGCAAGAAAGCCTGGAATGACAAGGCTTGATCTTGCAACAAAGAATGCGGGAATAATAAAGGAAATTGCAAAAAACATAATGCAAAGCTCCCCAGAGAGCAAGATTCTGGTTGTTACAAATCCAATGGATGTTATGAATTATATCATGTGGAAAGAAACTGGAAAGCCGAGAAATGAAGTATTTGGAATGGGGAACATGCTTGATTCTTCAAGGCTCAAAGAAAGGCTGAATGCTTTTGGTGTTAAGAACATAAGGAAGGCTTACA
>JAGGXN010000094.1 GCA_021163065.1 Archaeoglobaceae archaeon
GCATTTCTGGCTATCATATAAGGGAAGCTGGCTCTACAGCTGTCCAAGAATTAGCCTTTACAATTGCCGATGGAATGGCTTATGTTGAAGCTGCCATTGAAAGGGGTATAGACATTGATAAATTAGCCCCACAGTTAAGCTTCTTCTTCAACTCTCACAACAACTTCTTTGAGGAAATAGCGAAGTTTAGGGCGGCAAGAAGGATGTGGGCAAAAATAATGAGGGATGAGTATGGAGCCAAGAATCCTCGCTCTTGGTGGTTGAAGTTTCACACACAAACTGCTGGTTGTAGTTTAACAGCTCAGCAACCATTAAACAACATTGTAAGGACAACCATCCAAGCAATGGCTGCAGTTCTTGGAGGGACACAAAGCTTACACACAAATAGCTTTGATGAGGCTTGGGCTTTGCCGAGTGAGGAGGCTGTTAGGGTTGCTTTAAGAACTCAACAAATAATAGCGTTTGAGAGTGGTATTCCAGACACAATCGACCCATTGGCTGGAAGCTACTATGTGGAATGGCTGACAGATAAAATGGAGAAATTGGCTTGGGACTACATTGAAAGGATAAGAAAGATGGGTGAAGGCAGTGTTTTGAGAGGCGTTTTACAAGGAATTGAAACTGGTTTCTTCATCAAGGAAATTTCGAATGCTGCTGCAGAATTCCAGAGAGAGGTTGAAGAGGGTAAGAGGATCATAGTTGGTGTGAACAAATATACAATTGAAGAGAAGTTGAAAATTCCAATCTTGAAGGTTGATCCCGAAGTGCAAAGAAGACAGATTGAAAGGTTAAAGAAAGTAAAAGCTGAGAGAGATAATGATGCTGTTAAAGATGCATTAGACTGGATTAGAAATGCAGCAGAAAATAATGAAAACATCATGCCTGCTGTACTTGAGGCTGTTAAAGCTTATGCAAGTGTTGGAGAAATAATGGGCGTTTTAAAGGAAGTTTATGGTACATACAAGAAACCAATAATTATCTAATTTTTTAAAATTCTTAGGAGGTGTAACGATGAAAAAAATCAGAGTTCTCGTAGCTAAGGTGGGTTTAGACGGTCACGATAGAGGTGCCAAAGTTATAGCAAGATTTTTGAGAGATGCTGGATTTGAAGTAATCTACACAGGACTGCATCGAACACCACAAGAAGTTGCTATGGCTGCTGTGCAAGAAGATGTTGACGTTGTTGGAATAAGTTTGCATAGCGGCGCTCACATGACGTTGGTGCCAAAAGTTATTAATTACATAAAAGAGTATGGTGGTGATCCTGATGAAATTGTAATCTTAGTTGGCGGAATAATCCCCGAAGATGAGTTTGAAGAGCTAAAAGCTAAAGGTGTTGATGGGATTTTTATACCTGGCACACCAATAGCTGAGATAATTGAATTTATAAAAGAAATGGTTCCTAAAAAGAAAAAGAAAGCAAAAATTAAAAAAACAACTTAAGGTGGATTTATGGAAGTTGATGAAATTATAGAAGGCATATTTAGCGGCAATAAAAGGGCTTTAGCAAGAGCTATAACTTATGTTGAAAACGATTACCCCGAAGGCAAAGAAATTTTAAAAAGAATATACAGCAAAACTGGAAAGGCACACATCGTAGGGCTAACGGGATTTCCAGGGGTTGGTAAAAGTACAATTGTAAGCAAGTTAACTCAAGAATTTAGAAAAAGAGATAAGAAGATTGGAATTATTGCTGTAGATCCTGGTTCCCCTTTTACTGGTGGTGCTTTACTTGGGGATAGACTAAGAATGGATGGCTTTGACTCAAGCAAGCCGTTATGGATCGATCCAGGAGTATTCTTTAGGAGTATGAGCTCAAGAGGCAGAGCTGGTGGTTTAGCGGCGAAAACTGGTGATGTTGCAAGATTAATGGATGCCTTTGGCTTTGACATAATCTTAATCGAAACTGTAGGCGCTGGACAGAGTGAAGTTGACATTATAGAAGTGGCTGATACTTCAATAGTCATAATGATGCCGGAAACGGGAGATGAGATACAAATGCACAAGGCTGGGATTTTGGAGATTGGAGACATTTACGTTGTTAACAAAGCAGATTTAGGTGGGGCTGAGAAAACTGAGAAGTGGCTAAAAACAATGCTAATGATGGACCAAGAAACTGTGAGTTTACTTGAAAAAACAACACATAGAGATGAATCCTTAGTTGAATCTGGGAAAATTTACGAAGTATTGCATAAAAAAGGTTGGATGCCACCTGTAATACTTACAATTGCTGAGAGGGGTAAAGGAATAAAGGAGTTAGCTGACGCAATTGAGGAACATTTCAAATTCTTAAAGTCGAGCAACTTGATCGTAGAAAAGAGAAAGAGAAGAATGAGTAGGGAGCTTTTTGATCTCATAATGGATGAGATCAAAAAAGAACTTACTGCTGGAAAGCTAAATTACAAGGAAATAGTTGATAAAGTCGTTAAAAACGAATTAGATCCGCATACAGCAGCTGAAATGCTCGTAAAGAAAATGTTAGGCTAAATAAAAAATAACAATCATTTTAGATCAAACATGAAGAAAGACGTAACACAGACACATTTGCTTGATAGAAGCTTAATCGACAAAGATTCAGAAATAATCTGGGCTGTTGGAAGCGTAGATGAGGCTAACGCTTTCATTGGACTTGCCAGAGTTCATGCCAAAGATGAAATGGTAAAAGAAACTTTAAAATTCATTCAAAAAAAGATGTTTAAGGCTGGAATGGAGATAGTTTCAAAAGAAGACGTTTTTACCGATGAAGACTTTGAAGAAATAATGAAGATCGTCAAAGATTTCGAGAAAGTTGTAGTTAAGCCAAGGAAATTTATAATACTTGAAAAAGACACAACTACAGCCTATCTAAGTGTTGCAAGGGCTGTTGTTAGAAGAGCGGAAAGGTGGTGCGTTAGACTACACAAGGAAGGATTAGTTTCCAAACCATTTGTTGAGTGGATGAACAAGCTGAGTTACCTGATTTATCTAATGATACTAAAGGAGAGCAATGGAGAGTTTGAAACAGTTTAAAAAGCATTGTACAGCTTATTTTTTCTTAAATATTCTCCTCTGTCTAACAAATTTTCAACAACTACTCGATCGCTTTCAATACTTCTCATAACATCTGCATCAAACCTACTTTTACCGATACCTATTATATCTCCATCCTTATTGCAGACCATAACAAAATCATTTTCTTTTACATCCTCCGTAACTTTTACTATTGAACCACTAAACAAGTCTCG
The DNA here is from genome assembly GCA_021163065.1 of Archaeoglobaceae archaeon. Taxonomy (GTDB): domain Archaea; phylum Halobacteriota; class Archaeoglobi; order Archaeoglobales; family Archaeoglobaceae; genus B5-G16. Next base: position 3,225 of record JAGGXN010000094.1, read on the forward strand.
TCCATATAAAAAGAGCATCTCTCCTCTATCGTTTACATACACTCTCTTTCTTTTCTTTTTTGCAATGTAAAAGCATCCCTCTATTGAAAATCTAAATCTCTTTCCTACCTCCCCAATCTTCAACCCTGCAAACGTCCAATTTAAGTTAAAGTTAGATATAAAACGATACAAATCCTCAGATAGCATAATTACTTCTTTAATCCTTCTTTTTTTATCATTAATATCTCTTATAATGATTCTTTTTCCATTTAAACTAAATCCATAAGCCTTAAAAGCTGAAAAAATTGTTTTCAATTCCTTCTTATTAGGCTTTCTAAGCTCCATATTCTCCTAAAAGTATTAATAACCCTTGAATAGTCCCCATCTATTCTAAAAAATTCTACCGTGTTTATTATTACATCTTCTCCTTCTCTTTCCTTAAATTTATCTTCAAGCTCTTCTGACAAAACAATTTCACCATTTTTTGTTAAATCATAACATTCCATGTGTTCCTCAATTCCAACAATTTTAAATATTTCTCTCAAAAAGTACGGCTTGACTTTTTCATCAAAAAATCTCACTCTCGCAAACGTTTCATTCGCAATTATTGAAGTATTTAATTCAATAGCCTTCGCATTAATTCCAATCTCATTTCTCTCCATTTCATAGCTAAATCCACCTAATTTGCTGACGTAAATATCTGACATAATCTCCTTCGGATATAGATACATATCTCATTGTTTTACAATTTCTTTTTATTCCTTTTGCTCATAGCAAAAAAAATTTATACTTTTGTTCATAGCTACATTAAGCGCCGGTGGTGTAGCCTGGCTAACACAGGGGCTTGCCGAGCCCCTGCCCCGGGTTCGAATCCCGGCCGGCGCATAGGCTTTTCTTTCAACCAACAACACTTTGAAGACTTTATCTTAACCTTGCAGCTGTCAGGTATTTCAAATAAAGAAATAAAAAATAAAGTCGAGATTAACACGCTTTATCGATGCAGTTTCATACTGTCCAATACATAACGACATAATAATTTATAAACGAATTAAAAGAGGGGTATTCTCTAACAAATAATTTCTCCAAATCACCTAATTACTAAGTGTTGCCACTAAAATTCCAATTATCCCCCAAGTATTTCCAAAACAATTTCTACTGTTTTGTCACACTATTTCCTTAGCATTACTCAGGTTCTATTCTAACACCTAAAATCTTCCTTAGCTTCGATAATTCGCCTATCAGGCAAATGAACTTTCGTTTCTTGGATTATGTTTGAAAAACATCGAATTGGTAGATGTTAGGTTTACAAGTTACGAAAAGAATTTGCCAACCAATTTGTACTAGAAGAAGGACAGAAACAACCATAATTTCGTCTTATTTTTATGACAACAGTAGCAAGTTGATTAGCAATTACTTGGTAAAACAAAAATACTTATCAGACAACAAATTGTATGAAAGGACTACCTCCAGCTTTGAGGAGGAGAAAAAGATATATTGCCTTTCGTATTATTGCCAAAAGGAAGTTTGAACAGAAAGAAGTCGTTGATGCATTGATGGATAGCCTAATAAAAACATTTGGTGAATTTGGAAGTGCAAATACGGGTGTTTGGATTGAATATTTCGATGGGGAGAGGGGCATAGTTAGGTGTTACAACGATGCAATAGATAAGGTTAAAGTAGCATTAACGTTGATAAATCAAATTGGTGATGTAAGGGTAATCCCGCTAACCCTAGGAGTTAGTGGTACAATAAAGAGATGTAAGAAGAAATATTTGGAGGTGTAATGGATATGCATTTACCGCAAATGGGATATGACAGGGCTATTACAGTATTCAGCCCTGATGGGAGATTATTTCAGGTTGAATATGCAAGAGAGGCTGTAAAAAGAGGGGCAACAGCTATAGGTATAAAAACTAAGGAAGGTGTTGTGTTAATTGCTGATAGAAGGGTTGCAAGCAAACTCCTCGAAGCTGACACCATCGAAAAAATTTACAAGATAGATGAACACATATGCGTTGCAACGTCTGGCTTGGTTGCTGATGCAAGGGTTTTAGTTGATAGGGCAAGAATTGAGGCGCAAATAAATAGACTGACTTATGATGAGCCGATAAGCGTTAAAGAATTGGCAAGAAAAATTTGCGATTACAAACAACAATACACACAATTTGGTGGTGTAAGACCATTTGGTGTCTCATTGCTGATTGCTGGAGTTGATGAGAAGCCAAAGTTGTACGAAACAGATCCAAGTGGGGCTTTACTTGAGTACAAAGCAACCGCAATTGGAGCTGGAAGAAACGTTGTTATGGAGTATTTGGAGGAGAAATATAGTGAAGACATGAGTTTTGATGAAGCTATAGTTATGTCAATGGTTGCCATGGGGAAGGCAATTGAAGGTGAGTTAACACCAGAAATCATTGAAGTTGGATACGTAAAGGTTGATGAGAAAAAGTACAAGGAATTTAGCGAAGAAGAGCTAAAAGAATACATTGAAAAAGCAAACGAGATTATAAGAGAAGAATTAAAGAAATAATCTGGATAACCATGGTATCTCTCGATAAGGCGGTTATTGCTAGGTTAAAAAAGGCTGGAGAAACTTTTGAAATACTTGTAGACCCGTATTTAGCCAGAGATTTAAAAGAAGGAAAGGAAGTGGATTTTGAAAAGCTATTAGCAGCAGAAGAAGTGTTTAAAGATTCAAAAAAAGGAGACAGAGCCTCATCAGAAGAATTGAGAAAAATATTTGGAACTGAAGATATAAAGGAGATAGTTAAGCGAATCATTGAAGAAGGAGAAGTGCAAATAACAGCAGAGCAAAGAAGAGAAATGTTAATGCAAAAGAGAAAGCAGATTGTAGATTTTATCAGTAAGAATGCTGTAGACCCTAGAACTGGCGCCCCTCATCCACCATCGAGGATTGACAGAGCCTTAGATGAAGCTAAAGTTCACATTGACATATTCAAATCTGTTGAAGCTCAAATAAAAGATATATTGAAGTCCTTAAAGCCTGTAATACCTCTAAGATTTGAGGAATTGGAAATAGCAATAAAAGTTCCACCAGAATACGCCGGTAAGGCTGTTAGTGCTTTATACTCCTTTGGTAACATAACAAGGGAGGAATGGCAGAAAGATGGAAGTTGGATTTGCGTGATGAAGATTCCTGCTGGAATGCAGACTGAGTTGATGGACTTATTAGCCAAGATTACGAAAGGAGAGGCTTTAACAAAAATTTTGAGGAGGATACAATGAGGCCAATTGTTTTACCTGGAGATTTGGTTGCTACAAACCCAAAAGTTGCAGGATTCGGAACTTACGTTGAGAATGGGAAAGTTTACTCGAAAATTTTGGGTTTGTTAGATAAAACTGAGACGAGTGTTAGGATTATACCATTAAAGGGCAGATACATTCCATCCGTTGGTGATGTCGTCATAGGGATTGTTAGAGAAGTTTCTGCAAATGGATGGAATGTTGACATCTACTCTCCATACCAAGCTTTCTTACCTTTAAGTGAAAACCCCGAATTTAAGCCAAATAAAAAGCCTAATGAAGTGCTTAGCATAGGAGATGCCATCATTGCAAAAGTTCTGAACATAGACCCAAAGATGAAAGTAACGTTAACAATGAAAGATAAGGTTTGCAGATCAATAAGGTTTGGCAGAATAGTTTTCATCAACCCCGCTAGGGTTCCGAGAGTTATCGGTAAAAAGGGTAGTATGGTCAAATTGTTGAAGTCTGAATTAGGTATACAAATAATCGTTGGGCAAAACGGATTAATCTGGATAAGCGGAGATAGAAAGAAAGTTTCGATAGGAGAGGAAGCTATTTATGTGATTGAAGAAGAAGCTCATACCGATGGTTTGACGGATAGAATTACCGAATTTATTAAGAGGAGGAAATCTGATGTCGGAATCGAATGAGGAAAAGAAGGATGAGATTCAACTCATTTTTGGAGATAAGAGACTTGATGGAAGGAGGTTTGATGAACTTAGAAATATAAAAATTGAGGCTGGAATTTTAAAGAGGGCCGACGGATCTTGTTATTTAGAAATGGGTAAAAACATAGTTGTTGCCGCTGTTTATGGGCCAAGAGAAGTCCATCCAAGACATTTACAAAATCCAAGCAAAGCGGTGATAAGATATAGATACAACATGGCACCTTTTAGCGTTGAAGAAAGAAAAAGGCCAGGGCCTGATAGAAGGAGTGTTGAAATATCCAAGGTAAGTAGGGAGGCTTTAGAAGCTGTCATAATGAAAGAATTGTTTCCACGATCTGGAATAGACATATTTGTTGAAGTTTTGCAAGCCGATGCTGGAAGTAGGACTGCTTGTTTAAATGCTGCAAGCGTCGCTTTAGTTGATGCTGGTGTGCCGATGAAAGGTATGATTACTTCAGTAGCTGTTGCTAAGGCTGATGGAGTTATGGTTTTAGATCCGATGAAAGAGGAAGACAACTATGGCGAAGCTGATATTCCATTCGCATTCTTAATTAGGGGTGGAAAAATAGAATCGATAGCTTTACTGCAAATGGATGGTAGAGTTACGAAAGACGAGTTGAGAGAAGCGTTTAAATTAGCAAAGAAAGGTGCTATGGAGATCTATAAGCTTCAAAAAGAAGCTATAATGAAGAAATACATTTCGGAGAGTGTTGAAAATGGTTGAAGATATTCTAGTTGACATAAAAAAAGATTACGTTTTATCTAAGCTCAGAGAGGGCGAGAGAATTGATGGAAGGAAGTTTGATGAATTTAGGAAAATAGAAATACAGACGAATGTAATTTCAAAGGCTGAAGGATCTGCTTTGGTTAAATTAGGCAATACCCAAGTTATTGTTGGAATAAAGATGCAAATAGGTGAACCATTTCCAGACACGCCTGATAAAGGCATTATCATAACTAATGCCGAGCTAGTTCCATTGGCCTCTCCAACTTTTGAGCCTGGCCCTCCTGATGAGTTTTCAATTGAATTGGCAAGAGTTGTTGATAGGGGGATTAGAGAAAGTGAAGCTGTTGATTTAAACAAACTTTGCATCGAAGAAGGAGAAAAGGTTTGGTTGATTTTTATCGACATTCATGCATTAGATGATGATGGAAATTTGTTGGATGCCTCATCCCTGGCGGCGATTTCAGCTTTGCTAATGACAACAGTTCCAGCAGAGAGGTTTGAAGTTGGGGACAACTACCCATTGCCCGTCAGAAACCTCCCAGTTTCAGTAACATCTTTGGTAATTGGTGACAAATTCTTGGTTGACCCGAGCAAAGACGAAGTTAGTGTTGGAAACACGTTTTTAACGATAACAACCGACCAAGATGACAATATCGTGGCAATGCAGAAGAGCGGGAGTTATTTATTAAAAGAGGATAAATTTTTTGAGATACTTGACGTAAGCCTTTCAAAAGCAAGAGAAATAAGAGAATATTTGAAAAATATTTGAATTTTCCTGTTTAATTTTACCTTATAAAAGGATAAAAGGGAAGTATTAAACCAACAACAAAGTATCTATGGAACGCTCTAATTGTATTTAGAAAACACCTACATATCAGTTTGCTAGTGGCAAAATTAAGAATTATCTCAAAATTGGAAATTAAAGAAATAGGGAGCGTTAAATTCTTTAGAACTGTTAAAAAACTGTCAATATTTTCATCTAAAAAGAATAAAGAGTTGGAATTAAGTGAACATTACCTTTTAAAAAATTTTTCCAAAAATTCTCTCTCCTTCCTTAACTCATCAATTTTTTCTTGAAAATTCATTTTTTTGTAGCCTAAATCGTCAAGCTCTACTGTTATTATCTTGTCATACCCAAGCTCTGCAAGTTTTTTCAGTATTTTCGCAACTCTTTTGTCGTTTCTGCATGAAATATGCCTGCCTTTTTTGTCAAAGCTACTAACATGTACGTTTTCAATTCTGTCAGATAACAACTCAATAAATTCATCAGCATTTTTGTTTTTTAAAGCATGATTCACATCGAAGGTAAAAGATATATTATATTGGTCGATAAACTCTATAATTTCTTCAGGAGTCTTACACAGATAGTTTAATCCACTTTCAGAATTCTCAATTGAGATCTTTACACCTTTAATTTTTGCAAATTTTTTCATAACCCTAACATAATCGTGCAAAGATTTGTAATCGGCATCTACAGGCTCTCTTGCAGCACTTCGCCTTCCAGCATGGAACGTTACCAAATCTGCTTTGATTTTCTTGGCTATGTAGATTGAGAACAACCCTTCCTTTAACGTCACCTCCTTAACCTGAGAATTTATAGATGCCGGATTCAAATCTAAAACGGCTGAATGAACAGCATTTTTAAAGTCTATAATGTGTTCTAATTTTTCTTCATCTCTATCAATCCAAAAATGTGGTGTTTCAACCCAAAATTCTATGCCATCGTATCCAGCTTTTTCTACTGCCTCGCTTATCTTGTCGAGTGTATATTCATAGAGAAACATTGATGAGAACAGTATCTCCATATTCTTCACCCAATTAAGCGATTAAAGTTTTCTGAAATATTTTACCCTCTTTAATTAACCTCTGTTTAGCTATCTCACAATAATTTTCATCAATTTCAATTCCTATACCTTTTCTGTTTAGCAATGCACAGGCTATCAGCGTGGTTCCACTACCTAAGAATGGGTCTAAAACAACATCACCAACAAAACTGAAAAGTTTAATACACCTCTTTGGCAGTTCAATAGGAAAAGGAGCAGGATGCTTTACCCTTTTTTTGCTCTCACCACTAAAACTCCAGACACCGTTTGTCCACTCGATGAATTCATCCCTACTTATGTCTGAAATTCCATTGCTTTCTTTCTTCCAAGTTTTTTTGTACATCACAACGATCATTTCAACTGGCGCAATCACATAGGGGGCTGAAGCGGAAAGCCAAGAGCCCCAAGCAGTCCTTCTTGATATGTTTCGCTCATTCCACACTATTGTTGATTGGTATTTCCAGCCTACCTCCTTTGCTATCGTTACAATGTCAGCATAAACGCTCTGCTGTCCACCTTTAAGTTTATCTAAGGGGATGTTTAGGCACAACCTTCCATCGTTTTTCATTAAAGAGTATGCTTTTTTTAACCACTTTTTTGTAAATTCCAAGTATTTTTCATAGGGGATGTCATCCTTAAAGCTTCTATAATGAATATCAACGTTGTAGGGTGGAGATGTCACAATTAAATCTATTGAATTTTCTTCAACACAATCAGTTGTCAAAAAATCGTCGTTGTAGATCACTATGTCATTAAACCTAAAATACACCTCATCGCAACCGCCATCATTGTCATTTTTGCCAACCATTATATCACCTTCAACTTGATGATTAAAGCCTTTCCGTTTTACAACCTCTGCCTCTTTGATTTGTACTCTAAAAACAACTTCTCCACCCTATCTACTTTTCTTCTGTTTATCTCTTTTAATTTTTTATCCAAAACCTCATTAAACATCTTTGCGTTAATCACAGCAATTCCGTCCCCACTCTCAATTTCAACCTCGTTAGCGTAAATTATTGGTATCTCATTCTCATCAAAAACGGATTGAGCTAAATGGGACATCTCGTTTTGAACTATTACTGCCTTAACTTTCTTATTACAAATCATTTCAGCAGAGATCTTACCTCCACCACTGGAATCTTCAATGTAAATAATGTCATCCTCGTTAATTCCATACTCTCTATCCACTCTTTCAATCTCATCCTTTGTAAACTTCCTCAAAACTTTAACACCCTTCCAGCCCGAGAATTCCAAAAATTTCATCCTCTTCAAGACTTCTATTCTATTATTCAGCTCTTCAATCATTTTATCTTTTTCTTTCAAAATTTTCTTTAGTTCAACAATTTCTACCTCTAAAGATCTAATGTAGTTGTCTTTCCTCACTTTTTCATGCTCCTTCCTTGACAAACTTACAATTTTACTTTTTAATCTTTCAACTTCTTTTTTCAATTCAGATATTTTATCTTTCAAAATTTTGTTTTCCTCTTCTAACTCATTAATTAGTTTCTCCTTTCTTTCTACGTCTTCATGTGAAACTTCTTCATGAACAACCTTCTCCTTTCTAACAACTTCCTTTTCTTCCTTTAAAAGATCTTTTAATGGTACTCCTTTAAGTATTTCAGCTTTTATTTTATCAGAATCAAATCCTGCAGGAATTCTTTTTTCTACGCTCATCAATTTGTTTTTGTAAGAATTAAAGGCATCTTTTGCAGCAGCAATGGCATCTCTCTCATGATCGTTCACAAATTTGTAATATGAAGCTAAATTTTTCTTTTTCTCAACACTTAGGTCGTCCTTGGGAGCATATAAAATTGCGTTAAAAGCTGCTTTAATCTTTAAAACATAGTCTGGTGGTGTGCTTTTATCCGTAGCAATTACGATGGGCTTACCAAAAGATAGAATGTATTCAATGACGTTATGCAATTTCCAATTCTTTTGACTTTTAACTCCCAATAAATTTCCATTCAAATCTAAAATTGCTACTGCCGTTGTAGTTCCA
>JAGGXN010000140.1 GCA_021163065.1 Archaeoglobaceae archaeon
CCTTTCTAATCACAAAATCGTATTCCTCACCCCTAACAGGAATAAAATCCAATCCATATCTTGAAGCAACTGTTTTTATTCCCAATCCAACATCTGCCTTACCCATTAAAACTGCTACCGCTATTGCTGTGTGAGATTTTGCTTCGATGTTATAGCCATCTATTTTGCTTTTTAACTCCTCAAATTTCATGCTATTTTTTTCAGCTAACTTTCTCAATTCCATATCGAGTAAAATTCTTGTCCCAGACCCAGGATTTCTGTTGATGAAACTAACGTCATCTCTTAACAAATCTTCAAAACCCTTTATTTTTTTTGGATTCCCTTTTTTAACGATAAAGCCCTGCTCTCTAAGGTAGCCTTTAATTAGATAAACATCATCAATCAAACCGTACTTTTTCAAAAATGGAATGTTGTAGACCCCACTTTCATCAAGTAGATGTGTTCCAGCTATGTCAGCTTCACCCCTCTTAATCGCCATTAAACCTCCAGATGATCCAACATTTATAACCTTAGCAAAGATTGGCTTTTTCTTCCTTAAAATTTCTAACAAAACGTCAATTCCTATGCAGTGACTTCCAATTATCATTAAATCGGCAATTTTTAGCTCGTTACTGAATAGATTAACCTCCACTTCTTCTCCACTCTCTAAAAACGCCCTATTTTCTGGAATTTCTATAAATCCATCTGTTTCAGATAACGCAGTTATTGCCCCAGAGTAGTGACCTGAAACTGGATAGGCTGTATATCCTTCAGTTCCTTCAACAACATTCACTGGTAAAAATTCTCTTCTGCCAATGGATGAAAAAACTTTTGTTGGTAATTTAGCATTCACTCTTCTCTTTTCAACACTAATTCCAGCAATTTTCCTTATTAATGGAGCAACGAAGATTTCAAATATCATTAAAGCCGAAGTAGGATATCCTGGCAGTCCAAAAACCAACTTTTCATTACAAATAGCGATAATCGTTGGTTTTCCAGGTTTAACGGCAACACCATGAACAATAATTCCAGGATCCCATGAATTCAGCATTCTATACATCATATCCCCAACTCCAGCTGAAGTTCCACCTGAGCAAATTACGATGTCAGCAATTTTCAACCCTTCAGCAATCTTTGCCCGTATCTCTTTCTCATCATCTCTTGCTATACCCAAAAAAATTGCTTCTCCGCCATTTTCCTCAACAGCTGCGCATATTGCGTATGAATTTACATCATAAATTTTTCCATAATCCAATTTGTTTCCAGGTTTAACCAATTCGTTGCCTGTTGAGATGACTGCCACCTTTGGCTTTTTGTAAACCTCAACTTTATCAAAGCCGGCAGCACTTAAAACTCCGATTTCTCTCTGTGTTAAAACAGTATCTTTCCTTACAATCATCTCTCCAGCCATAATATCGCTGCCAGCGGCCATTATGTTTTCACCGGGTGTTACTGGTTTGTAAATGTAAACTTCGTTATCACTTCTCGATGTAAATTCTACCATTACAACTGCATTAGCTCCCTTAGGAATTGGTGCACCAGTAGAGATTTCTACTGCCTCTCCAGATTTAATTTCAACCTTTGGATTACTTCCAGCCTCAATGTAGCCAACAACCTTTAAATTTACCGGATTGTCTTCTTCAGCCTCAAATGTATCTTCAGCTTTTACAGCAAATCCATCCATTGTAGCTCTATCAAATGGGGGAATATCGATGTTCGAATAAATATCCTTGGCAGCGATTCTACCGAAAGCTTTGGATAAGCTAACTTCTTCAACAAATCTTTTTGGCTTGTAATTGCGATAAAGTCTTTTTATAGCCTCATCAATTGATACTAATTCCCTAAATATCTTCCTCATGCTTTCACAACACTTTCAATTTCTTTATGTAGTCTCTCAAGCTTTAATGCAATCCTTTCAACTAAATTTTCAAAGAATTGCAAGTCCTCATTTAGTCTCTCCTCTCTAATGCGAAGCATTCTTTCTACCTCGTTTTTAGCGGTTCCACCAACATTTTTTCTACTTTCAACAACTTTTACAACATCCAACGCATCTTTAATGTCTCTTTTTGTAATATTTTTTATTTCATATCCATAGTTACTTGCAATTTCTTTAATCATATCAATTGTAAAATCGTTTAGCATTACCAATTTACCAACAATCTTGTGCGCTATTCTGAAAGGGATGTTTTCTTTCATAACAAGCAGATCAGCTATTTGTGTGGCAGTAGAAAATCCTTTTTTTGCCTTTTTCTCCATAACTTCGACGTTAAATTTTAATCTTTCAAGCATTCTGCTCAACAGGGTCGTTGAGTCGATAGCAGTTCTTAAGCTATCATATAAAATATCGTTCATCTCTTGGAAGTCCCTGTTGTAATTGTACGGCATAGCTTTATAAATGGCCATTGCAGATGCTAAATTGCCTATAATCTTGCCACACTTAGCTCTTACAAGCTCGGCTATATCTGGGTTCTTCTTCTGAGGCATTATGCTTGAAGTTGAAGCATATTCATCTGGCAACTCAACGAAATTAAATTCTGAAGACCAAAGAATGAGTTCTTCGCAAATTCTGCTCAAATTTAGCATTACGGATGTAGCGATAAAAACGCATTCAATAAGGAAATCTCGATTACTGACAGCATCGGCTGAATTCTCAACAATGTCGTCGAATCCAAGCAGTTCTGCAGTGTAATATCTATCAAGTTTGAAACTTGTTGAAGCAAATGCTGCTGATCCCAGAGGGCTTAAGTTTATTCTTGAAAAAGCATTTTTGCACCTAAAAAAATCTCTTTCAATTGAATCATGATAGGCTATTAGATGATGAGCTAATCTTGTTGGCTGAGCATATTGCAGATGTGTGAATCCCGGCATTAATGCATCAACATTTTTTTTCGCCAAATTTATTATTACGCCTCTAATTTCAAGTAAAGCATTCATTAAGCCAAGAATGTTGTCTCTTGCAAACAGCCTTAAACATGTGGCAACTTCATCATTTCTCGATCTTGCTGTGTGCATCTTCAACGCTGCTTTAGTTATCTTTGTAACTTCAGCCTCAATAGCCTCATGAACGTCTTCATAATTATCGAACTTGTAATTCTTTTTTTTCACTTCATTCAGAGCTAATATTATTTCCTTGGCTTCATCTTTGCTTAACAAATTACTTCTCAGCAAGCCTAAAACGTGTGCGTAATCTACTAAAATGTCGTAATAAAATATGTTTCTATCGCTATCAATTGATGATGAAAATTCTAAGGCAAGCTTATCCATCTTTTTCTTCAACCTGCTCCTCAACAAAGCCATCTTTTCTCCTCCAATAGCTTTTACCGTCATACCTTATCTCGACTATTCTGTGCATTGGTATTGCAATCCCAGATTTTAGGTAGATAAACTTATGCCCTATCTTTTCAATCTCGAATGCCTTAATTTCATTAACACCAATGGGTCTATCAATATAAAGAACGGATACTTTATCAAAATCAAAGGAGGGGTGCCACTTAAGTTTGTTTAGGATTTCTCTAATACTGTATCTAAATTTCCTCATTCTTAGCTATTTCTACAAGCTGACCTTTTATGTTTAACTTTAAAGACTTCTTGGCAATGCTTCTAACTGTTAGCGGCTCTAAACCTAAGCTTTTACAAATGTGGGGAACAGATTTTCTTCCAGCTTTAATCTCTTCTATTATTTTTTGCACATATTCTTCAAATTCATCATCTGGCATGAAGATGACTTCTAAAATCTTATTCAAATCTTTAAGTGATGCATAAAAATTGGCACTTAAATGCGTGTAACTAACATGGTATTCTTTCTTTGGCTTGTCTTTTGGTTCTGTGGGCATCCTCCACTTTACATCCAACATTCCAGCATGCTTTAAAACCTTTAAAGCTTCCTCAACACCCTCACCAAACCTTTCTTTCAGTTCATCAAACGTTAACCATTCCCTCAGCAAAGCATCGTAAACGTTTCTATAAATGTCTACGGAAAACATCTGCAAGATTGGGATTAGTTCAACTATGTCGTTAACAAGCTTTGCTCTCTTAACCATGCGATCACCCTAAAATTTAATACAGCATGGACGCTAAGATATTTTTAGTTTTCTGTTAAATTAATTTTAGAACAAAAAGTTTATTAATTGAACTCTTGTTAGGCTTAATGCATGGCAAGAAAAAGAAGACAAGCAAGAGTTAAGGATAAATGGACAATGAAAAAATGGTTCACTTTAATAGCCCCAGAGTACTTTGGAATGGCTGAGATTGGAGAAACTCCGGCAGATGATGAAAGCAAAGTTATCAATAGAACAGTTGAGATAACACTTGCTGAGCTAACAAACGATTATTCAAATCAAAATCCATATAAAAAGTTGATTTTTAAGGTTTACAGAGTTGCTGGAAACAACGCATACACAAAGTTCCACAGGTTCGAATTGACGAGAGAATATTTGAACAGTTTAACGAGAAGAAGAACGAGTAAAATAGAAGACGTAATTGATGTAACAACCGTAGACGGATACACTTTGAGAGTTAAGCCTGTAGCGTTCACAGTCAAAAGGTGTAAAACATCACAAAAAAGGGCAATTAGGGCGATTATGAGGGATATAGTCTTAAACTTCGGGTCTTCAAAGAAGTTCGTTCAATTTCTCCAAGAATGTGTTTTAGGTAAAGTTCCTTCGGAAATATATAAGAATGCTAAGAAAATCTATCCGCTTAGAAGGGTTGAGATAAGAAAAATTGAGCTTTTAAAGGAGCCCAAGCCAATTGTAAGCGAAGAGAAAGTTGCTGAAGCTGTAGCATAACTTGTCCAATTTTGAATTTTTCATGCTAATTAAATTCCTACTTTTATTGTTAATGGTTATTTGGGCAGGGTCCTTTCCTTTCATAAAGTTTGGTTTAATTGAACTAACACCAGTAAATTTAGCATTCTGGAGGTTTTTAGTTGCTACACCGATCTTATTTATCTATACATCTGTTAAATATAAAAGTAAAATGCTGGATTTTAATTGCAAAGAGTGGCTCATGCTAATATTCTTGGGTTTTACTGGAGTATCCTTACTTTACACAGTCCAATTTGTAGCGTTGAAATACACAACGGCAATCAATGGTTCGATACTAATCAACGTTTCAGCAATATTTATAGCGATTCTATCATTTTTATTGCTAAATGAAGAAATAAATGCAAAGAAAGCTTTTGGAATTACCATAGGTTTTATTGGTATTGCTATTGTGATTTCAAATGGTAAAATTCAATTTTTCGAATCTTCAACGCTCATCGGCGATTTGCTAATGCTTTTAGACGGCTTAATTTGGGCAGGATATACAATAGTTGGAAAGAGATTAATAGAAAAAAAGAACGTTGAAATTGTAACTTCTTGGGCTTTTTTATTTGGAACATTAACAATAATTCCATTCTTGGCTATAGATAGATTTAAAGTGCCTGAACAAACGATCACTTGGGCATCGATACTTTACATGGGCTTATTGTGCTCAATTTTTGGCTATTTAGTATGGTATTTTGCTTTGGAAAGAGAAGAAGCTACAAACGTTGCTGTGTACATATACTTAATACCGTTGTTTACAGCGGTAATTGCATATTTTACATTAAATGAGATTTTAACAATTTTTAAGGCAATTGGGGGATTTTTAACAATTCTTGGAGTGTACATTGTTGAAAAGAGCAAAATCAATACGGCAAAAATTTAAAAGCAGAAAGCAATCAGCAAGAATATGCTCTTTGCCGAGTTTATACAGTGGGTGCTAGTAACTTTGGGCATTGTAACAGTAACGATGATATTGGCAGAAAGATATGGGGTTGAGATAGCCATAGGCATATTCACAGCTTTAATTGTTATTGCGAATGTAATTTCTTCCAAGATAATTTTTGTAGGCGAGATTGGTTCAGTAAACTTAATAGGTCCTGCAGGTGTAATAGTTTATGCATCAACTTTTTTAATAACAGACATAATAGGAGAAATCTATGGGAAGGAATATAGTAAAAAAGCAGTAATTACAGGTTTTTTTGCAAATATTATAGCAGTTATAGCCATTTTAATTGCTATAAACTGGACGCCAGCGCCTTTTTTAAGTAATGAATTTTTAAATTCTTTTAATAAAATACTGGGCTTTGCACCAAGAATTGTTTTAGCATCTATGATAGCTTATTTGATTTCGCAAACCCACGATGTTTATGCTTTTCATTTTTGGAAGAGAAAAACTAAAGGTAGACATTTATGGCTTAGGAACAATGCATCAACAATTGTTTCTCAAGCCATAGATACAGCTGTATTCATAACCATAGCCTTCTATGGTTTAGTTGCAAACGAAGTGTTGTTAAGCATGATTTTTGGACAGTACGTTTTGAAAGTATTCATAGCATTGTTTGATACGCCGTTTATCTATATTGCAACGTTAACTTGGAGATGGAAAGCGTCTTTAGATAGCTAGCCTTTCCAAATCTTTTAGAGTGTAGACTTCTTTACCCATGTTTTTTACTTCATTAATCAATGATTCCGATGGCTTTCCATGGTAAAATAAAACGCAACCAGCCTTGCTTTTCTCAATCATCTTTAATAATCCGCTATAATCTAAATGATCGCTCAAAACTATTCTTGGAAGTCTGTAAAATCTTTGAGCAGTTATTACAAATCTTTTACCCTTACAATTCCAAATATTTTTTATCGTTGTTAAATTAACGTCGGCATTTTCATTGACTAATGGAATTTTTAAAGCTCTACAAATCTTTGAAATCTTTTGATTTGCACAAACAGAATAGCCATTTTTAATCAGAATTTCTGCAACTCTTTGAGCTTTTCCTACCGGGTAAACCCCATATGTTGAATTTAAAGCTTCTTTAACAATTCTTTCAACTTCATCTTCGAAAACATACTCTGGACTGCCATAGGTAGCTTCCGTTATCAAAACATCGCATTTTGGAATTTTCCAATCTTTGATATCTCCAGTAATCAAAACCTTGGAATCTGAATTGCAGATCAAAAAGGCTGACGAGCCTACAATGTGTTTTGTGTCGTAAGTCTTTATTTTCAGATCTTCAATAATCATTTTCTCACCAATTTTGAACGTAAAACCATTAAATCTCTTGTTTGTAACAACCTTCAATATTTTTGCTGTTTCGATAGATGCAATTGCATTTCTATTTTCCATGTTATACTGCCCGTAATGGTCGGAGTGTGCGTGAGTTATTAAATTATAGCCTTCTCCTTTTAAAGAATCGATGTGGAAGGTTGCATTTCTAAATTTTAAACTTATATGTGGCTTTAGCCTCTTGCCTTTCCTTATGTAAGGAAAAAAGCCAAAGTTCTCAAGGATTCTCAATGAACTCATTGCTTAAGGCATGCTTTAAAGTTTTAAATCTTTGCCATTTTTAAAAGAAAAAATTTAAATTTTAGTCGTGTTAAGGCTGAAATGGTGTTCAAAAATGAAGCAGCAGGCTGAAGTTAGGCAACTTAAAGAAGGAGGATACATTGTAATAGATGATGAACCGTGTGTAATTGTAAGCATGTCTGTAAGCAAGCCCGGAAAGCATGGGGCGGCTAAGGCAAGAATTGATGCAATAGGCATATTTGACGAACAAAAGAGAAGCATAGTGCAGCCAGTAACGGCAAAAATTTACGTTCCAATTGTTGAAAGGAAAAGGGCACAGGTTATTAGCGTTACCGGAGATGTCGTACAACTTATGGACTTAGAAACTTATGAAACTTTTGAATTAACGATTCCAGAGGAATTTAAAGACAAGATTGAAGCTGGAAAGGAAGTAGTGTACCTTGAATCAATGGGCAAGCGAAAGATAGAGAGAGTGTAATGCACATAGACTCTTACTTTTCTTTATCAAATTCAAGCTTAGGAGAATCTGAATTCGTAATCTTAGGTATACCTTACGACTCAACCCAATCTTTTATCCCTGGATCAAGATTTTTACCAAACGCCGTTAGAGAGGCAAGTTGGAATCTCGAAAGCTACTCAATGCTGTTTGATTTTGATTTTAACGATGTAAAAATATGTGATGCTGGAAACATAAATGTTGATGGTACTTTTATCGAAATAGTTGAGAGAGTTGGGGAGTTTTACGAAAAAATCAATGCAATTCCGATTGCGATTGGAGGGGAGCATACAATCAGCTACGCATGTGCAAAGAATTTTGACAATGTTTGTTACATTGCATTTGATGCCCATTTAGACTTGAGAGATGAATTTGATGGGAATAAGTTTAACCATGCATGCACAGTGAGAAGAATTTGTGAGGAGATTGAAAATGTAATTTTAATTGGTGTCAGAAGTGGAACTAAGGAGGAGAGAGATTTTGCAGAAAACAATATCGAAGTTTTTTATTCATGGGATGTTATGGAAAAAGGAATAAATTGGATTGTTGATAGATTAGAATGTAAGTTAGTGTATTTATCCTTGGATGTTGATGTATTCGATCCAGCTTTTGTTCATGTCTCAACTCCTGAGCCAGCAGGCTTATTTCCCATGCATTTTTTGCAATTTCTTAAGAAATTTAAAGGTAAAATTGTTGGGTTTGACGTAGTTGAAGGCATACCAGATAATGAAAAGAGAACTCAGATGCTTGTAGCGAGAATGATATTTGAATTTATAGCAAGGAGTAAAAGATTTTAAGCTTTAAGTAAAATTTTGTTTATGATTGAACACTATGCCTTTGGTAAAATAGTAGTTGACGGTAAAACTTACACAAGCGATGTAATTGTATTTAAAGATCGTGTGAAAGATAACTGGTGGAGAAAGGAAGGGCATAGAGTTTGCTTAGAGGACATCGAGGACATCTTAGATGCCAAGCCCGAGGTTGTTATTTTTGGAACTGGGGCTTATGGTAGAGTTGTTGTGGAAAAAGAAGTTATTGAAAAGCTAAAACAGATTGGTGCAGAGGTCATTGTTGAAGAAACTGCTAAAGCTGTAGAGAAGTTCAATAAACTACAAGGCAAAAACGTCGTTTTGGCAGCCCATTTAACGTGCTAATCTTCAACAGCTTCTTAAGGCTAAATTTACATCGTGTATTGCCCAATTTCGCTGTAATTTTGTCTTCTTTAATAATGTTCTTGATAATGTCCATTACTTCCAGCTGATGCCTATGTTGTAGTTTGCTGCAATTTCAGCAGATTTGCGGATTTAGTAAATTTTTTATAAATTAATTTTTTATAAATTATTAGTTTAATGTATTCAAAATGAAACTGTGGGGGGAAGATGATGAAAAGTAGCTTGAAGGTATTGGTGGTTTTAGCTGTTTTAACAATTGCAAGTTGTGCAGCGTTATTATATAGTGGAATGGAATCAGGAAATGGTGAAAAAGTGCATCGTTCATGCCCCCACCATTTATCGGTGTTGCAGGTGCAACTGAAAGCAAAAACGCTGCTCCTAATGGCTCTTCATTCCTCAAAGAAGAGGCTGGTGTTTGTGCGTACACAAAGCTCACTCCGCCTGTGAATCTTACAATCGTAAAAACTGTCTTCAAGACTGTCGAATACGAATGTGAAGATTACATCATAGGCTCAGTTGCAGTCTCTAAGTATGAAACAGACGACGTTCATGTCTATGTCACTAAAGATGGCTGGCTTGTTGCGTATTACTTTAAAGAAGAGCCTTTCCCGAAGATTATTAAATATACGATAAACTTCTTTGAAGACAATAAACTTAAAGATGCGCTTAAAAAAGTTTGTGATGCGCTTTGGGTTTCTCTTCCAACTGTGAACTACTATGATTTTAGATATCCAAACGCGAACAAAGTTTTGATTATTGCTGATGACGATTCATTCAGATTTAAAATCCCAAGGGAGATAGCTTTAAATGTAGTTAAGATGTACTGGGTACTATTTGATAGAACCTACTATTATACAGCGTATATAAAATTAAATGATAAAACTGTTGGCGAGACAGAAGGTAAGAACTTTGGAGAATTAACGTTTGCATCACCGGGCGTTCCAGGCAACATTGTACCGGGAGAATACTATACTGTATCATTTGGCGGAGGTGGTGAAGGGGGTATCATAATA
>JAGGXN010000212.1 GCA_021163065.1 Archaeoglobaceae archaeon
AAAAAGATTGACGTTCGATTCTTACCATCAAAGCTACCCATCAATGCTTTACCTAAACGGCTTCTTAGTTTTTTATGCTTCAACAGAAAGTGGAACCTTAGGTATTTACATGAACAAATACGATGACGATTGGAATTTGATTGAGAAAAAGGTTATTGCTGATACCATAGCGCATGAGAGAAGACCAAAAGTTTGTTATGATGGAGAAAACATATGGGTTGCCTACATATACAATAGACTTGGCGATGATGATTGGGATGTTAAAATAAAGAAAGTTGAGATGGAGCAAAAAGAAGCAAGAATTGCTTTTGTTTCTAAAAGTAATATGGTAGACAGAGATGAAGACGGCTACTTCGAATCTTTCGATTTGCTAATTGATGCAGATACAAATGGAATTATGAAAGTAAGAATTCTCGCAAAACCACCAAACAAGTGGAGCGATTATGCTATCATTCACGGAAGTGATTACGATCCAATAGTAATGCACTTCGATGCATCTGAATTCCAGCTAAGCCAAGAATCAATGGTAGAGATTAAACTCGAGTTGTGGAACAGCGTAAAGATGGATGAAGTATTGTTAAGATTGCCCATAGACAAAACTACTGGAAATCTACCGCCAAAGAATGCGATAATCGTTTTAAGCAAAAATCCAACAGTTGGATGCAGAATTGTCGTTTTTGCTTACGCTGAAGATCCTGATGGAGATGATTTATACTATAAATTCTTTGTCAAGCGAGGATGCTGCTTGTATGAAGTTAAAGACTGGAGTAAACAAAACTATTGGGTATGGAACGTCAAAAGAAGTGACGTTAACGTAAACAAAGTAGTCGTGTGGGTTAGAGATGGCAAGCATTCAAACATCTTCAGTTACGATACAAAAGCTTATGTTTATGTTAATGTTGTTTACGAAAACTTACCGCCGAAAAATTTAGTTTTAACAGCATCAAACATGACTGCCAAAGTCAATGAGAGAGTAATCCTCTTCGCTCATGCTGAAGACCCCGATGGAGATGATTTATATTATAAGTTCTTGATATACAACAATGGCTGGAAAACTGTTCAAGATTGGTCAACAAAGGATTACTACGTTTTTTACCCAGATGTGGCTGGAAATTACAGATTTGCCGTGTTAGTTATTGATGGAAAGCATGCAGACTTCAACTCTTACGATTTGAGGAAAGAAATAGAAATAGAAGTCAAAGAGGATATTTGCGATGACTGGCTTGGCTGTCCATAATAAATTTAATTAATTTTTCCCTAAATATTTTTATGATTCAAAAAAGTGTAGAAAGCATAATAAAAGATGTAGAAAACATTAAAAACAGCAGAATTTGGACTAAACGATTTAATTAATGCACATCCAGAAAGAAAGCTTGCTGGACTAAGAAATCTAGTTGTTTTTGGTCGTGCAGTAACAAACATACTCCAAAACCTTAGATCAGTAGAACCAAAATTCGATGAATGGTATGAAAAATACGTAAAAGAAATGAAAAGAGCACGATGAAGTATTTTTACAAATTACGTAGCCAAATACTAAAAGAAGGTGTTTTAAAAACCATACCTACGGCACACGTAAAAAAGCTCGACTTTCCAGATGATATGGATAAATTAAGAAAAAAGCCCATCTAACGCAAAAAATTCTTTATTGGAGATGAATATGGTGGTAGTGAATGGGAAATACAACTTCCTGATGGTAGTTTAGAAAAATACTATGTCGAGCTCCCATCAAATATCGGATACGTAACGCTTCACTTTCCAAAAGCTCCGAAATATCATTTAGGTAAAAAGATAGAAGATGATTCGATTCAAAATCTGGCTAAACTTTACATTGAATATCTTCGCAAAATGGTGCTTGATGCAAAACAAAAATTCTTAAAATAATAAAAGTTTAAAATAAAAAATTTTACTTAAATACACCCAAGATTCCAACGTTCGGATAGTGTGTGTAATAACTAATTCCTATAACTCCAGCATTAGCGTACCTTGAGTCCTTCGTTACTCCAACATACCCAACTTTAGCGTAACTTCCAGTCACACCAATTCCAGGATTCATCCATTTTCCTACTCCTGCGTATCCTACTTTAGTGTATCTAACTTTGGAGACATTAACTCCAGCTTTACCATAGTCATCATAAGTCACTTTCCCGCCAACTCCAGCAACGCCAACCTTTTCATAGTTCACCGTCTTGCCGACACCCACTAATCCAACATTCTCGTATGCCGCTGCTACACCCAAGAGCATACCAACGATAATTAGACCCATTAACACCTTTGCCATCATAAATATCCCCTCGGATTATTCTCCATCTGTAAATATATATAGTTTTGCATCAATCTATGCCGAAAGTCAACCTTATTGGAGAATAGGTATATA
Source organism: Archaeoglobaceae archaeon (assembly GCA_021163065.1). Taxonomy (GTDB): domain Archaea; phylum Halobacteriota; class Archaeoglobi; order Archaeoglobales; family Archaeoglobaceae; genus B5-G16. The sequence continues at coordinate 2,375 of JAGGXN010000212.1, forward strand.
TAACTTCATGTTGTCGTTATGCTATGAAAGTGAAATTTGTTTTAGGCGTTGTATTAACTGCAATTATATTAGCAATCCCAGTTAGCGCTACAAGTATTCAAACAAGTAATGCAATAGATCAGCAAATTTTGCTGTTTAATCTGATGTCAAATAAAGTAGCAGACAAGGTATTGAAGGAAAATTCAAGCACAAATCTGACTGAGATGAACATCAATTTGGACTTTTATCTTGACATAAACGGCGACGGTAAAGATGACGTTGTTTCCACAAAAATAAAAATTAATAACAGTATTGAGAGCAAAATAAAAATTGGAAACATTTCTTTCAGCTATGCAGGAATAGCAATTGCGTATCCGATAGATGACATAAACAACGACGGCTTAAAGGATATTTTAGTTAACAAGATGTTTGGAATAAATGAACCTTCTGAGGTTGCAATTTTTAGCAAAGAAGGCTTTTTGTGGAATTACTCTAAAGAACAGTCACTCTTGCTAGCTGTTCCCAATAGCAAAGACATTCTTGTCTCTCAAATAACGATGAGTTTTATGCATCCTTCAACACAAGTCATAAAGTTCAATGGAAAGGGGAACAAAACAATGGAATTCGAAATGTCTGGTTTAGGCTACGCTTTACCGATGGATGACATTAACAGCGATGACATTAACGATGTTTTGGTAACTAAAATTGTAGATGTAACTTTAAATGGTTATTCCACATCAGGGATTTATGCAATAGATGGTAAAACTGGAGAGGAAATTTCTAAATACTTAGAAGTTTCTGAAAAAGACGTTGTTACGACGATAGCCCAAGTTATTAATGATCTCGATGGTGATGGTGTAAAAGACATAATGATTCAGACAATAAAGCAAAACAAAGGCAAAGACAATAGCACTAATCTTAGCGTTTTGCTAAAAGTTGTTTCATCTAAAAAGCTGGTTAAATCACAAAAGTTCGATGATGCCTTACTTTGGGAAAAAGAATATGAAAACTTCGTTACTGCAACTATAACCAATGATGCAAATGGTGATGGCCTATCCGACATTTTAGTTTCAACTTACAAACCAAAGTACCCATCGACAGAGATCGTTTACCCAATGCAAACAAGACTGCAAGCCTTTGATTACGAATTCGATATACTTAGGGGATACGATGGAAAATTGTTGTCCCACTTTGAATTCAATGTAAAATGAATTTTCAATTTTTTAATTTAAATTAAAAAATCCATAAGTAATTATCCTATAAAAATTACTGCAGCTTTCTAAAATTCTAGAATTAATACTAAAACAACCCAAAATTTTTTTTACAATTGCATTTTCAAGATTTTATGAAGAAATTGTTCATAGCAGCATTAATCATGCTGCTCACAATCCAGATTTCCAACGCATTTGAAGAGAAAACGATCAACGCACTAGCTGTCTCAACTGAGGGGCATAAGGGAGTGGTTATTAAAATAACAGTAACAATAACACCCGGTTCAGGAAAAATTTTCGTTTCTACTCCTCCTTTAGTTCAAATAGATATGCAAAGTAGTGCGCAGCTTGCAGCTTTAACTGCTTGTGATCTTTTAGGCTTGGATTTTACAAACTACAACTTTTATTATTTCATAGAATCCGATGTTGGACTTGTTGGAGGTCCTTCTGCTGGAGCTGTGATGACAATTGCAACGATAGCAGCTCTCAAAAATTTAAGTATCAATGAAGATGTATACATGAGTGGTACAATTCTGCCTGGTGGCTTTGTCGGTCCAGTGGGGGATTTAAAATATAAGCTTGAAGCTGCTGCAAAGAATGGATGTAAAGTTTTCTTAGTGCCTAAGGGGCAACTAACTACAACGGCAACAAAAAAAATTGGAAATGTAACTGCTATAGAAATCGTCAATTTAAAAGATTTAGCGAGAACATATAAAATCGACATTCACGAAGTTGAAACGATAGAGGAGGCTTTATATTACTACACTGGCTACAAACTACAAATACCAAATGCAAGTTTAAATTTAACGAGCTACGAGACGTTATTCAAAAAAATGAACGACAAAATGATATCAGATGTTGAAGAATTAAAATCTTTGACATATTCTTATGCCAACAAAAACGAGAAAGCAGAGGAGCTAATAAACGAGGCAATGAATCTGACAAACAAAAGCTATTACTATTCCTCCACCTGCAGGCTGTTCCTTTCAAAAGTTTACTTAAGGTGGGAATTATATAATCACACAATTAAGGATCAGAAATCCTTTGATGGGGAATATGAAAATATAAAATTCGACATCGATGCAATGAAATTGCATTTAAAGAATGAAAAGATTGGAATAAACTCATTTCAGATAATTGCTGCCGCACAAGAGAGAGTGTTTATGGCAGAAGATTCTTTGAAAAAAGCAAAGGAACTGTATCCAAAAAACGTTAGCGAGGCTTTGTACAACTTAGCATATGCAAAAGAGAGGCTTGAAACGGCAATAACGTGGTACAGTTTAAAGAAATACATGAAAGATTATGCAACGCTAGATAAAAAAGCCTTAGAGAGTAGGATTAGGTTTTACCTAAGTCATGCTGATTCGATGATAGTTTATGCAACATACCTTTACGGAAATGAAGTTTTGATTAAAAGTGCTGACAATGACCATGACATGGCTAGAAAGATGTACGATGAGGGTTTTCTACCGGGAGCGTTTGCAGCAGCTGTAGACTCATTACTTTCTGCAAGCATGTCAATAGAAGTGTACTATGCAGATATAAACAAATCTGTAGAAAATTACGAAAAGATGGCTAAGGTTGCAATAAAAAATGCAGAGAAAACAACTACTCCAGTATTAGCAGCAGCGTACTACGAATTTGCTAAAATACAAAAGGATAACATATGGAAACTACATTATTACGAGCTTTCGATGAAAATTGCAAAATTGTTAAGCTCAGTTACAAAACTTGAAGAGGTTAAGGCATCAATTTGTTAAGCAATTTAACTACCCTTCTAATTTTTTATCATTCTTTTATCATTTTTCAAGCTTAATTTTATGCAAATTATAAAAATGATAACTGAAAAGTGATAACTAATAACTGATCATTGTTGATGATCTAAAACAAAAAAGTTACTTACTATACTGTTCGAAAATATATATAATACTTTACATAAAGTATATAAAGTATTAAAACTAAAACTTACAAAATGATAAACATAAAAATCAAAACAACAGAGGAGTTTGAGAAAGAATTCAAGAAATTGACAAAAAAGAATAAAGCATTAGCAGAACAAATTGCAAAAGCTATTATGAAGCTAAAAGATAATCCAAAAGCTGGCAAACCCTTATCTTACGACCTAAAAGGATACAGATCTCTGCGTATCGGGAAATGGAGAATAATATACGACATAGATGAAAACAAAAAACAGATAATTCTAAGATCAATCGGACACAGAGGAAAGATCTATACCGATTTCAGCTAAAAAATCTTCAAAATCTCTTTTAGGTTGTTGTTTCTTTGCTCTTTCAATAGATTCCATTAATTCCTCGTCAGACATTATTTCGAGAGTTTCGATAATGGAATCGAGTTCCTCTAAATCCTTGAGAAGTCTATCCCTTAGTTTAACCAGATCTTCAAGGAGTATTATTTGATCTATCATTGCGATCTTATAGGCTAAAAAGAGATTCAACTTCTCTATCTTCTCCGAATTCTTCATTAGCTTTAATCCATCCTTCTTCCCTATCAAACTCTTTCTCAATTTCCTTAATTTGCTTTACAGTATATTTTGGGATTCTCGTGAGCTACCCCGCACTGAAGTGCGGAGCTTCACGCCTCTCCACTCCGACTCCTTTAGGAGCACCGCTCCAGAGTCGGAGCTTCACGACGTGTTAAGGGCTGGCTCACCACAGCCCCTGACTGGAGCTTATAGCCCCAGCCTCGTCTCAATGAAATTGACTTCAAAGTATAAAAACTTTCCCACCCACTCCCCCTAATTCATCCCCGCATTGAAATGCGGGGCTTTCTTAGCGACATTTTGTAAAAAAGACCCGTAAACATTACTAAAAATAGCAAAATTTAAATATTGGCTTGGGTATACTCTTAATATGGTTACTCTCCCAGACCAGGGAGGGTAACCCTTCAATCGCATATACATTTTTTTATGCAAAAATTAAAAACATACTTCAGTCAAAATGAACTCAACAAAACTCACATTCGAACTACTGAAAACTTTAGGACTTAAGGGATCTTATGAAATACTAGCTCTACTCAAAGAAGAGCCAAAACGCTGGAGTGATTTAGAAAAGAAAATTAAAGACAAGCAAGCCCTGAGCTATCGCTTTAAAGAACTCTTCCAGACACTTAAAAAGCTTAGATCCTCTGAAACAATCCGCATAATCTGAAAATACCTCAAAATACGCAATGGATTAATACTCTCAGAAATTAAGCGATCTGCAAACTTTTGAAGCACCGTTTTATTTTTTTCAGGTAGTTTCTCAAGAAGTTCAAGCTGCTTATTCAAACGCCGCAATCCTTATGAAAGTCAAAAAACACTGTAGCCATTTAATAAAAAATATATTAAAACCTCTTAGAAGCTTTTCTTCATAGCTTTTCTCCATAGATGCAACTTGTATCTTCTGTCTTCCCTGACAGATTGCGGTGGAAGATATTTACCCTCCTCGTTTTGAATTTTCCTCCTGCAACGTGAAATCGAGTCTTCTGGAATAATGGTGCTCAAGACTTTCTTCGCAATCTTTATCGCTTGCTCCGACGGAAGTTTCTTGTTACCAAAGTTATTGTTCAGCCAGAGAATGAGTTTCCCCATTCTAACAAAGTTGTTTCTGTTGAA
>JAGGXN010000149.1 GCA_021163065.1 Archaeoglobaceae archaeon
AACGCATACTTGCTGCTATACTACTGCTGCTTTTAGCAAGCGTTGCAACTGCAAAGGTTGTTTACGTACCTGACAACTATTCAACAATTCAACAAGCCGTTAACGCCGCAAGTAATGGAGATACAATCGTTGTTAGAGACGGAATTTATGTTGAGAATGTCGTTGTTAACGTTGAACATTTAACAATAAAATCTGAAAATGGATCTGCCAATTGCATTTTAAAGGCTGCTTACAAAAGAAAGCCCGTATTTGATGTAAATGCTGATTATGTTAATATTAGTGGGTTTACGATTAAAGATGCTACCGCTTTCAGAATGGCTGGAGTTCGCGTTAATTCTGCGAATTGCAATATAACTAACAACAGCATACAGAACAATTACATTGGAGTTTATTTGAGATATTCAGATAACAATTACGTAAAGAACAACGTTATTTCAAACAACACATTTGGAATTGAGCTGTATTACTCAAAAGACAATGTTATCAAAGATAATGCATTGATTAACAACGGATTGTTTATCAAAGGTGACTTTGAAGATTGGAAAAATGTTGTTGAGAACAACAGTGTTAATGGAAGATCGCTTTACTACTTAAAAAATGTTAAGGACTTTGAAGTTTCAAATGCTGGGCAGATAATACTTTTCAACTGCACAAATATAACTTTAAAAGATTTTGTTGTAAAAATTGCTTCAACTGGGATTCTTGTTGGCTTTTCAAATGGCATCAATATTAAAAACGTTAGCTTATTCGACAACTATTACGGCATATATTTATACAAATCAGCAAACAATTCAATTTCTGATAGCAACGTATCTAGAAACGATTATGGAATCTATTTATATTATTCTAACGGCAACAGCATACTCAAAAACAGCATTCTGGAAAATCTAAAAACTGGAATCAAGATGATGTTCTCAGAAAGAAACGTGATTTTTGGCAATAATGTAAGTCTGAACAAACTTGATGGTATTTTTGCATACAAATCGAACAGAAATGGAATTTTCAATAATAGAGTGATGCAAAATTACAATGGAATGCTATTATCTGTGTCTAACGAAAACGTTATTGCGTATACAACCTTTTCTAAAAATGAGCAATATGGGTTGAAAATAGGGCAATCAATGCGAAACTCTGTCTTAAAAAATGAAATAACCGATAACTTTTATGGAATCTATCTGTTTGCAGACAACAATACAATCGCTAAAAATAACATTACTGCCAATTCACATGGAATTGTAGCTTCGTTTTCGAAAGGCAACTTAATAAAGCAAAATAAGGTTTTGTTTAATTGGGCATATGGAATAGGTGTGGGATATTCTGAAAACAATGCAATCAAGCAAAACATCGTTGCTAAAAACAATGGCGGCATTTACTTAAGGCATTCCATTAAAAATCGAATAATCGAAAACAATGTGTCTTCAAACAGCTTAGATGGTATTAGCTTGAGGTACTGCAACAACACCGATGTGGAAGGAAACATCATATTTAGCAACAACAACGGAATTTACTTACAAAACTCAAGCAGCAGTACAATAACGAGAAATGATGTAAAACTCAACAACGTTGGAATAGGATTACACGGCTCAAACAACAATTCAATTTTCTTAAATAACTTTGAAAATAAAAATAACACTCATTCTAAAAACTCAAGGAATATTTGGAACTCCACATTTTTGAATTACACTTATGAAAACAAAAACTACACGAACCATTTGGGCAATTACTGGAGCGATTACGAAGGAAAAGATAGCAATAAAGATGGAATTGGAGAGACTCCTTACGTAATCGATGAATTCAACGTTGATAGCTATCCGCTGGTTGATTACTTTGAAAAATACATTTAAATTTTTATTTTTTAAATCTAAAATATTTTTGACCAGAGTTAGAATTAAGATGTAAATGCATAAAAAGGGTAATACCTAGCTCAATTTCTTAATATTCTTTTCACAGCCTTGAGTCCAATTTCAAAAATCTTTTCAGCCGTTTCTTTATCTTTGCCTTCAGCAAATATCCTTACAATCGGTTCAGTTCCAGAGGGCCTTATTAACAGCCAACCATCCTCGTAATCCATTCTTGCGCCATCAATGAAGTTTGCATCTGGAAACTCATCTTTCAAGCCTTCAAGCAATTTGATCTTATCTCTGCACGGCAGTTTCTCCTTTATTGTATAATACTTAGGTATTGGTTCAACAAGTTCTGAAACTCTTTTATTTTGCTTAGCCATCAGTTCAAGCATCTTTGCGGCACCCATTGCACCGTCTCTTGCATGCAAATGTTCAGGAAACACTAACCCTCCATTTCCTTCTCCACCAAAAACGGCGTTGATTTCAACCATCTTTTCGGCAACGACCGGAGAGCCTACAGCCGTATAAACAACTTCTCCTCCCGCATCTGTTACGGCATCTTCAACACACTTCGATGATGAAACTGGAGTAACAACTTTTCCGCCGTTGTTCTCCTCAACGTAGTATTTAGCCATCAAAGCCAAAGAAACGTCCTCACTAACAAATCTGCCTTTTTCATCAACAAAAACAACTCTGTCAGCGTCTCCATCGTGGGCAATTCCTAAATCTGCATTGTAAAGCTTAACAACATGTTTTAACAAGCTTAAATTCTCCTCCACAGGCTCTGGATTCCTTCCAGGAAAGTTCCCATCGGGATGTGCGTTTATGCTTAAAACTTTGCAGCCCAACTCCTTTAGCAATTGCGGTGTTGTAAAGCAACCAGCACCATTTCCACAATCTACAACAACCTTGAAATTTCTTTTTTGAATCGCTTCAACATCAACTTTCTCCTTAATTCCATCAATGTAGAGTCTATAGCAGTTATCTTCAAACAGTTGTCCAACTTCATTCCACGGAGCTACAATGTATTTCTTGCTTTTAAACAATTCTTCGCTCTCCTCATCCATTTTTCTTGTAAATTCTCTGCCATCTTCTTGAATAAACTTGATTCCGTTGTATTCTTTAGGATTGTGACTGGCTGTAATCATTATTCCACTCACGACATCCTTACTTGTTTTAACGTAATACTGCAAAGCGGGAGTTGGTGCAAATCCCAAATCAATTGCATTGTTGCCTGTGGATAGAACGCCAGCGATTGCAGCACTCTTTAGCATATGGCTGGAAATTCTAGAATCCATTGCAACTGCAATCTTTCCCCTTTTTAGCGTTCCCATAACTTTACCCAATTCCAGAGCCATCTCAGACGTTATCTCTTCATTTGCAATTCCTCTAACGCCGTCAGTTCCAAAAAGCTTGCCAACACCACCGATTCTGTTACGCATAACTCAAATTACCAAAAACATTTAAAATTTTGACGAAAGTTCATAAAACTAAAAGTTACCCTATTGAGTACTACTACTTAAATATATATAGTGGGCAGCCTTTAGCCTTCAGCTCTCCCAAAATCGTCTTCAAACCTTACTATATCGTCTTCACCCAAGTATTCACCAATTTGCACCTCAATGACTTCCAAAGGCAGTATTCCTGGATTTTCAAGTCTGTGCAAGCTTCCAGCTGGAACAAAATGTGCTTTCTCCGCTTTTAACTAAAAATTCTTTATCGCCAACTTTAACCTTTGCCGTTCCTTTGACAACAACCCAATGTTCACTCCTATGGTAGTGCATTTGCAAACTGAGCTTTTTGTTAGGTAATACGGTAACTCTCTTTATCTTGTAAAATTCTCCTTCCTCTAAAACTGTATATGACCCCCATGGTCTGTAAACGGTACTGTGATACTGAATCCTGTCATCCTTCTTTTTCTTAAGGTTTTCTACAACTTCCTTCACCTTCTGCGCCTGATCCCTTTTACAAACCAAAACGGCATCCTTCGTATCAACGATCACGGTATCCTTCAATCCCACAGCAGCAATCAACCTATTTTTATTTCCGATGAACAAGTTGTTGTTTGAATTCAACGCAATAACATTCCCTCTAACAGCGTTACCATTCTTTTTCTCCATTAATTCGTAGATAGCATCGAAGCTACCAACGTCACTCCAGAAAGATTCCAGTTTAACGACAGCTGCTTTATCAGTTTTCTCCATAATCCCATAATCGATTGATACACTTGGTGTCAATTCGTAAGCCTTCTCCAATGGATTCTTAAAAGATTCGACAACATCTCTTGCATGTTTTAAACATTCTTCAACAAACAGTTCAGAATTGAAAACAAACATCCCACTGTTCCAAAGGTATCCTTCCTTAACGTATTTTTCAGCCGTTTCTCCGTCTGGTTTTTCCACAAAAGCTTCCACTTTATATCCAGCTTTCAATTTAGCACCTAGCTTTATGTAACCGTAACCAGTATGAGGCTTATAGGGTTTTATGCCAAAAATTACTAGATAATCTTTCGCCAAATTTGCAGCATCACTAAATGCTCTTTTATAGCTTTCATCAACCTCAACAATGTGGTCAGATGGTAAAACGGCAACTATACCATTAATATCAGCATGTTTTATAGCGTAATAAATTGCAGGAAGCGTATTTTTAGATTTTGGTTCAAGTAAAACGTTTTCTTTGGGAATATCAACTTTTAACTCCTCAATCTGGCTGTAAACTAAAAACTTATGATTTTTATTTGCCACAACTGTGATGTCTTCTGGCGATGAAAAGATCAATGACCTTTCAACAGTTTTTTGAAAGAGAGACTTGTCATCTAAAAGCTTAATAAACTGTTTTGGCAAAAACTCTCTACTTAGAGGCCAGAGCCTTGTACCGCTACCTCCAGCAAGGATAAGTGTTTTCATAAACAATTTAGGCATCAAAGTTTTCATAAACTTTTTCAATCTTTTTAGCTACATTATCCCAGGAATATTCATCGATATCTTTCTTAAAACCTAGTTTTATCTCATTTTTTAGCAAAGATAAAACAGCATCTGCTAATTTCTGTCTTTCAACGTAAACTCCGAAGCCCATTTCATCTATCAAATCAACTACAGCATTCATCGGATGTTTTAAGGTAACAACAGGTGTTTTACATGCTATAGCCTCCAACGCTGTAATAC
>JAGGXN010000207.1 GCA_021163065.1 Archaeoglobaceae archaeon
CAGATTGGCCTGAATTGAGGACGTGGATGATGACTGTGTTGCAAGAAGAGGCAAATCTCATGGAAATTGTTATGCTTGTCGGTAAAGACGCTTTACCCGATCAGCAAAGAGTTTTGCTTGAAGTTGCAAGATACATTAGAGAAGTTTACCTATCACAATACGCATACCATCCAGTCGATACTTATTGTTCAGTCCAAAAAATGTATGATTTAATGAAAGCAATTAAAGAATTGGAAGAGATATTCTACAAGGCGTTGGAGGCTGGAAGGACTATTGATGAAATAGAGAACGTACCTGGAAAAGAAGACTTTGCAAGAGCTAAGTTTGAAGAAGACTACAAGAAGTATCTGGATGAAGCTGTGCAAAAGATTAGAGCTAATCTGTTAGGAGGTGGAGAATGAAAGAATATAGAACGATTAGGGATGTTTCTGGTCCTTTAATTTTTGTTGAAAAAACGGAACCGGTTGCTTATGGTGAACTCGTTATAATAACGTTACCAGACGGTACCACAAGAAGAGGACAAGTATTGGATTCATCAAAAGATATTGTCGTTGTTCAGTCTTTTGAAGGTACAAGAGGTATTGATAAATCTTCAGCAGTAAGATTTACTGGCGATGTTGTTAAATTAGCATGCTCAAAGGACATGCTTGGAAGGATTCTAAGCGGTTCTGGCGAACCAATTGATGGTGGTCCTAAGATCGTGCCTGAAGAGAGGAGAGAGATAATTGGTGCAGCTATAAATCCATATGCAAGAACCTATCCAAGAGAATTTATCCAGACGGGAATTTCAGCTATTGATGGAATGAACACACTCGTTAGAGGGCAAAAGTTGCCAATTTTCAGTGGTTCAGGTTTGCCACACAACGATATTGCTTTGCAGATTGCGAGGCAAGCTAAGGTTAGAGGAACTGGTGAGGAATTCGCTGTTATCTTTGCAGCTATGGGTATTACATACGAAGAGGCTCACTACTTCATGAAAGATTTTGAGAGAACTGGAGCTTTGGAGAGAGCCGTTGTTTTCCTAAACCTTGCAGACGATCCAGCTATTGAAAGGTTGATTACACCAAGAATGGCTTTGACGGCAGCAGAATTCTTGGCTTATGAATACGATTACCACATTCTCGTTATCTTAACAGACATGACAAACTACTGTGAGGCTTTGAGAGAAATCTCGGCTGCAAGAGAAGAAGTACCAGGAAGGAGAGGGTATCCGGGTTACATGTACACCGACTTGGCATCGATTTACGAGAGAGCTGGCCGTATAAGAGGTAGAAAAGGGACAATCACGCAATTCCCGGTTCTAACAATGCCTGCTGACGATATTACACATCCAATCCCAGACTTGACAGGCTATATTACCGAAGGGCAGATAGTCTTGAGTAGAGAGTTGCATGCTAAAGGTATTTATCCACCAATCAACGTTCTACCATCTCTCAGCAGGTTGATGAAGGAAGGTATTGGTGAAGGATTAACGAGAGATGACCATCCGCAGTGGAACGATCAGATGTATGCAGCATATGCAGAAGGTGTTGATCTACGTGGCCTAGTTGCAATCGTTGGTGAAGAAGCCTTATCTGAAAGAGACAGAAGATTCTTGAAGTTTGCCGATGAATTCGAGAGGAGATGGTTACAACAAGGAAAGTATGAAGATAGAGACATTGAATACACTCTCGATTTAGGCTGGGAATTGTTGGCAATGCTTCCAGAGGCAGAGTTGGTTAAGATAGAGAAGAAGTTTATCGAAAAGTATCATCCAGCTTACAAGAAGAAAGCTGCACAGAGTGAGGCTGCTGAAGAGGCAGCCTAATTCATTTAATTTTTCGGTGGTAGTATGGCAGAGGTACAACCGACAAGAATGGAACTAATTAAGTTGCGAAGAAGGATAGCGATGGCAACAAGAGGACATTCATTGCTAAAGATGAAAAGAGATGGCTTAATCATGGAATTTAGAGAGATTCTTGAAGAGGCTAAGGAAGTAATTGGGTCGATGATTGAAAAATATGAAAAGGCCCAACAAAAGCTTGCCTTGGCAATAGCTGTTGATGGAGCTATGGCAGTAAAAGCTATTTCATTGGCCTGTTGTAGAGTTCCCCCAACGTTTACGATAAAAAGAAAGAGCATAATGGGGGTTGTTGTCCCAGTAATTAAGAGAGAAAAAGTTAGGAAAAGAGTTATTGATAGAGACTATGGTGTTTTAAGCACAACAGCAAGAATTGATGAGGCGGTTGCAGCCTATGAGGAATTAATCGATGCTATTTTGGAAGTTGCAGAGATAGAAACAACTTTGAGAAGGTTAATTGAAGAAATAGACAGAACAAAAAGAAGAGTCAACGCCTTAGAGTTTAGAGTAATTCCAAACATGGAAGAAACTGCACGCTTTATTACATTTAAACTTGAGGAGATGGATAGAGAGACAATTATTAAGTTGAAACATCTAAAGGCAAAGATGGCTAGAAGAGAGGCTGAAGAGGCAAGAAAAGCTGAAGCGAAAGCTGCAGCTTAATTTTTTAATTTTATTTATTTTTAATTTTATTAAAAATAAATTTTTATAGATTTAACATATCTTTTGCTACATAGTAGCCTCTTGGATGTCCACAAGATGGACATTCCTCAGGCGGTTCTTTGCCGTAATGCACGTATCCACATTCTAAGCAAACCCACTCAACTTCTTCATCCCTCTTGAACATCGTTCCCTTTTCAATAGCCTCCAACAAAGCTTTGTACCTATTTTCGTGGTGTAATTCAGCCTTTGCAATAGCTCTGAGCCTTTCAGCTATGTTCTTGTAACCTTCTTTCTCAGCCACATCTGCAAATTCGGGATACATTTTCGAATATTCATAATGCTCACCGCTAATAGCTGCCTTCAGATTATCGACTGTAGTTCCCCAAATCAAAGGAGCTTCAGCCTCAACTTTTATAGCATCTTCACCAAACTCTTTGATGAACTCAAACAGGTTTTCCGCATGTTCCTTTTCATTTTCAGCAGTTTCTAAAAACACCCTATAAACAAAAACATACCCTTCATCCTTTGCAACCTTAGCATAAAAAGTGTACCTGTTTCTCGCCATACTTTCTCCAATAAAAGCCTTAACCAAATTTTTTAAAGTCTCCATATTCACACCTCCTTGATCCACAAACCGTGGACGTTACAATACTCTCTAACAGCAAATTTTTCTCCTACAACCTCAAACTCCGCTTTAGCTTCATCACCGGGCTTCAAGTATTTTCTATAAACCTTATCTCCAGCAACAACTTCAATCCACTCTATATAATGGTTCTCTTCCATTGGATGTGGTACTTCACCAATCTTAACAACAATCTTATCTCCAACTTCCACAACGGGCAAATGCTTCTCCTTTCCAACATCCTCCGTTTTTGCCTCAAGCAACTTCATTGGCTGCCCACAACAAACCAATTGCCCTCTACTTGCATGCACAACCTCAACAATATTTCCGCAAATGTTGCACTTATACACTTCATTTAATTTAACCATATTTTCACCTCCAAATTCAAAATTCAAAGTTCCAAAACTAAAATACAATCATGTTATAGCCTTCCTCCAACCTTTCCTATCAGCGTAAAGTTTTGGAATAGTAGTAGTCTTGCCTTCTAGAATTGGTCTCACCCCAACGCATGCGCTATGCATTTCATCATCATTGAATAAAAAATTGCATACTTCATTTAGCCTCTTCCCGCTCAAGAGTAAAGGTTCTTTGCGCCAGTTCCCTATCAATCATAAATAAAGCTCTCTCCTCATCTCCAACAAGCTTCAACTTTTGCACTATTTCGTCTGTTGATGCTTTCCTCTTCAACCTGCTCATTTATAACCCATTGCAACATGTTATACGTGGCATGATCTTTTTCTTTCAACGCTAAATCGACTAACTCGTTTTTTTGACTCAAAATAAGCAGCCATTGATAAATATATATAAATATGCCGAATAAAGTTCTGCATTTATCTGTTTATTTAACACTTCAAGAATTACATCTTTTATCATCTCTCATAACCCCTTATAACAGAACCACCAGTCAAAGCACTCGATTTCGCCAGCTTCAGCCATCTCCAATCTGCTTTTTGCCGTTTTTTCATCAGATGCTGGCGGTATTATTACTTTATCTTTTATTAGCTCGTTGTTTGGCCAGTTTGCAGGCATAGCAACTCCATTTTCATCGCTTACTTGCAATCCCTTAACCATCCTTAAAATTTCGTCCATGTTTCTCCCCAATTCCTGAGGGTAGTACAAAATTGCCCTAATAGTACCATTTGGATCAACGATAAATACAGCTCTAACTGTATTCGTGCCTTTACCTGGATGAATCAGCCCCAATTTCTTTGAAACTTCTCCAGTATCATCTGCAACTATAGGGAATTTTATTTCAATGTTCAATTTCTCCTTAATCCACTCAACCCACTTTATGTGGCTAAAGACTTGATCTATGCTTAATCCTATAAGCTCGCAATTTAATTTTTGAAATTCATCGTATCTTTTCTGGAATGCAACAAACTCTGTTGTACATACTGGTGTAAAATCTGCTGGATGACTAAAGAAAACAAACCATTTACCTTTGAAATTATCAGGCAAAAGCATTTTACCATGCGTTGTTTGTACTTCTATTTCAGGAAATTTTTCTCCCAACAATGGAATGCCCATATTTCCCACCTCCAATTACTCTTTTTACAAATTTATTTAGAAATTTATAAACTTTTTTTTCGAATTTCGAACTAAAAGGTTAAGTAGTAGTAAACAGAAACTCTATGTGGATGAAAGAGACTATGTCATACTCTCAAAGCTCATGGAAAATGCAAGGATTTCAAAGACAGATATAGCTAGATCCATCGGCATTAGTGAGACAGCAATTAGAAAAAGAATTTTCAATCTTGAAAAAAGCAAAGTTATCCTAGGCTATAGGGCAATTGTCGATTACAAAAAAGCAAACTTGTTTGCTTCCTTTACTGGAATTGATGTGAAGGCTGAAAACATATGGAAAGTTATTGACACCCTTAAAGAAATTAAAGAGGTAAAATCAATAATGTTAACGTCGGGAGACCATACAATAATGGTGGAAATTATTGCGAAATCCCTTGATGAACTGTTGAATTTGCACGATAGAATTTCAAACCTTGATGGTGTCGAGAGAGTTTGCCCTTCAGTTGTTTTAGAGGTGATTAAATAACTTTTAACAAATTTTTCGGACAACCGAAAAATTCAAATACATTTTGAATATATATTCAATGGTGATTGCTATGCCTGGTGGTGATGGTACTGGACCATGGGGAATGGGCCCAAGAACTGGAAGGGCTGCAGGATTTTGTTCAGGCTACAGAATGCCCGGATTCATGAATAGATTTGTCTGGCCTCCATTTGGAGGTAGATGGTTCGGCAGATATAGGTGGTTTGGTAGAAGAGGATTTGGAAGATTTGGATTTAGAAGGTTCGGATGGAGGTGATGGCTAATGCCATGGGGTTGGGGTAGAGGATGGGGATGGAGATGGTGGTTTGCTTATCCATATCCATACTTTCCACCATACCCACCATTCGCATATCCAACAAAAGAGGAAGAATTAGAGATACTTGAAGAAGAAAAAAGATTTTTGGAGGAAGAACTTGAATACTTACGAAGGAGAATTGAGGAACTTAAAAAAGAAATTGGCAAATAGTTTACTTAACTTTTTAATTTATTTAATTTACTTCGAATTCTTAAATATATTCTATAAGCTTAAATACGAAAATCACAAATTTTTAAAAATAAATTTAGCATAATGTCAATAGATGCAAAAAAATTAGAAAAAATTTATTAGTTGAGACATAGTTTAAAATTCGGCAATTAAACTTTATTTGAGAGGTGAAAAAATGAAAATCGCTGCTTCGACAAATGTAGGAGGGTTGGACGATAAAATTACTCCAATGTTTGGAAGGGCTCCCTCTTTTACAATAGTAGATGTTAAAAATGGCGAAATCACTGCAATAGAGACCGTAAAAAACACTGCTGCCGTGCGTGGTGGTGGAGCTGGAATTGCTGCTTCACAAACGTTGGCTGACAAAGGAGTTGAGGTTTTATTAACTGGAAATGTTGGACCAAATGCAATTAGCGTTTTAAACGCTGCAAACATTAAAATCTACAGAGCTGACGGGTTAGTTGTTGAAGATGCCGTTAAAAAGTATCTGAACGGTGAATTAGAAGAAATAAAAACCGCTTCTCAGCCAATGAAGGGCAAGAAGAAGGGTGGCAGATGGTTTCAGTAAGGCTAAAAATTAAAAATCACTGCATAGAAACTGCTGCAAAGAAAAAATATAACGAGCTTGTTAGTTATTTAATAAAAGAGGACAATCCAGAAAAGGAGAAAGAGTTAGACATAATTTTAAATTTTTTGAAAAAGGCCGATTTTAGGAAATTAAGAAAACAAGGTTATGATGGAAGTGTAGAAAAGATCGTTGAAATTTTTGAAGATGGTAGCGTTAAGGAGGTTGTGAATGAAAATTGCAATCGCATCAGGTAAAGGTGGAACTGGGAAAACAACTTTGGCCGTAAACCTTGCAACATTCAACAGCCTTGATTTGTTTGACTTAGACGTTGAAGAGCCAAACGATTACTTGTTTTTCAAGCCTAAGAAGTTGGAATCTAAGGAAGTGTTTAGAAAAGTGCCTGTAGTAAAAGAAAATTGTAACGGCTGTGGAGTTTGTAAAGATGTTTGTGAGTTCAAAGCAATAGCAGTAGTTGATAAGGCGATGATTTTTACAGAAATTTGTCATAGCTGTGGAGCATGCATTTACTTCTGCCCTGAAAAGGCTTTAGAAGAGGAAGACAAGCTAATTGGTAGGATAATTAAAGCATACAACGAAATAATACTAACATACGGCATTTTAGAAATCGGTGAAGCTTCAGCAGTTCCACTAATTAGAGAAATAAAAAAAGAACTTAAAAGCAATTGTATCCTCGATTGTCCTCCAGGAACCTCTTGCCCAATGGTTGAAAGTGTTAGAGATTCAGATTTCGTTATTCTAGTTGCAGAACCAACACCATTTAGTCTACATGATTTAAAAATTGCTGTAAATGTTGTTGAAGATCTTAATCTCAAATTTGCCGTTGTTATAAACAAATACGGATTGCCGTTTGATGGTGTTGAAAGATATTGCAGAGAAAAAGGAATAGACATCATAGGTAAAATTCCATTTAAAAAAGAAATTGCTGAAAGGTATGCTAGTGGAATGTTACTTGAGGACTACAAAGATCTGTTTGTGGATATTTACAGCACGATAAGCTAAAAAGGTGAGAAGATGAAGCAAATTACAGTAATAAGTGGTAAAGGTGGAACTGGGAAAACAACGATTGCTGCAATGTTTTACGCTTTATCAAATTCTGTTATTGCTGATTGCGATGTTGATGCCCCAAACTTGCATATACTACTAAAACCAAAGATTATTGAAGAATTGGACTTTTTTGGAATGAAAAAGGCTGTGATTACTGATTCATGCACGCAGTGCGGTTTGTGTTATGAATTATGTAGATTTGGCGCAGTAATTTCAGACGATGAATATTCCATAGATGTATCAAGATGTGAAGGTTGTGCTTTCTGTTACAATGCATGCCCTGAGAAGGCAATTGAAATGATAGAAAACAAATCAGGCAAGCTTTTTGTCTCTAAAACTAAATATGGCTACTTTGTTCATGCCATGCTAAATCCTGGCGAAGAAAATAGTGGCAAACTCGTATCAGAAGTTAAAATGAAGGCTAAGGAGATTGCTGAGAAGGAAGGTGTTGAATACTTAATAGTTGATGGTGCTCCTGGAATTGGATGTCCAGTTATAGCCTCCTTAGGCGGAGCAGACACTGCTTTAATTATTGCTGAACCAAGCATGTCGGGATTAAACGATATGGCAAGGGTTATCAGGCTCTGCGAGCATTTTAAAATTAAAACGTTTGCAGTTATAAACAAGTACAACTTGAATGAAAGAATGGCTACTGAAGTTGAATATTACTGCAAGAACAACAGCATAGACATTCTTGGAAAAATACCTTACGATGAAAACATTGTTAAACAGATATCAAATATTGAGTTTCCGTTTAAAGGTAATGCAGCAGATAAAATTGCTGAAATCTGGAATAGATTGAAGGAGGTGGTTTGATGCAAAAGAGAGTTACAGACGAGGATATTAAAAAAAGACTGGAGAAAATAAAGTTTAGAATAGCTGTGATGAGTGGAAAAGGGGGAGTTGGAAAGTCAACCATGTCAGCTTTGTTGGCATTACACTATGCAAAGGAGGGAAAAAAAGTTGGATTGCTCGATGCTGATTTGTTGGGTCCAAGTATTCCTCACCTCTTTGGGCTATCTAACAAAACGGTGGGCTACGGAAAAGACGGATTTGAACCTGTTTTAACGGAGAAGTACAAAATTAAAGTGATGTCAATGCAATTTTTATTGCCAGACAAGGAGATGCCCGTTATTTGGAGGGGACCATTACAAGCTGGTGTTTTAAGAGAATTTTTAGGTAGAACAAATTGGGGTGAGTTGGATTACATGATTATAGACCTGCCCCCAGGAACTGGCGACATGCCTTTAACAATAATGCAGGATGCTAAGCCGAATGGAGTAGTTGTTGTTGCAACACCTCAAGAATTGACGTCGGTAATTGTTGAAAAGGCAATAAACATGGCAAATGCAACTGAAACACATGTAATTGGATTGGTAGAAAATATGACATATTACGTATGCCCAAACTGTGGGCATAAGAGTTACATATTTGGTAAAAGTAGGGCAATAGATCTTGCAAAGAAGTACGGGATAGGATACTACACAGAATTGCCAATAGATCCGAAGCTTCTTGAGTTAGCAGACAATGGAAAAATCGAAGAGTACGAAACTGATTACTTCTACCAATTCCCACTCTAAAATTTTTGAACATGTTAATTGCAATCGAAGGTATCGATGGCTCTGGCAAATCGACAATTGCAAATTATTTGAAAGAAGAACTAGAGAAGGAAGGATTTAGAGTTGTTGTTTTTAAGGAACCAACAAACAGCATTTATGGGCAAAAAATTAGGCAATCCTTTAACAACAGACTTGATGCTCACAAAGAATTGGAATTATTTTTACTTGACAGAAAACATGATGTTGAAAAAAACATTTTGCCAGCTTTGAAAAAAGGGTACATCATTGTCATGGATAGATATTACTATTCAACAATAGCATATCAAGGTGCGAGGGGAATTGATATTGACAAAATTAAAAAGATGAATGAAAAAATAGCGCCAAAACCAGATTTAGTAATAATTTTAGACGTTAAGCCTGAGATTGGAATAAGAAGAATAAAAGAGCGAGGTGACAAGCCAAACAAGTTTGAAGATTTAGAATACTTGGAAAAAGTAAGAAAGATCTTTTTGGAATTGAAAGATGACAATATTGTAATAGTCGATGCAAACAAAAATATAGAATTCGTAAAGAATGAAGTCTTAAGGGCAATTAAAAAATTTTTAAAGTTTAAGGATACTCAAAACTCTCACCAGGCTTGAGAATTACTACTCTAACATCCAATTTTTCCTCAACAGCTTTTTTAAATTCTTCAGGATCCTGTTTAATTACTGGAAACGTATTATAGTGCATCGGAATCGCCACTTTTGGTTTTACAAGTTCTAAAGCTTTGACAGCTCCTTTGATACCCATTGTATACCAATCACCAATTGGTGTAAGCATAACATCTGGTTTGTGCAATTCGCCAATCAGCTGCATGTCTAAAAACACATCAGTATCGCCTGTATGGTAAACCTTGGCATCCATTTCAACGATTATTCCTGCTGGCGTTCCAGCACTGATTATTGTATCATCCTCTTCAACATCTGCTGAGTGCCATGCAGGTGTCATTGTGAATTTAACATCTCTAACTTTTGCTGTCCCACCAATGTTCATTCCAACAGCTTCAACATTTTTTCTTGCTAAAATTCTCGACAACTCATGAATACAAATAATTGGCGCATCATTTTTCTTTGCAATTTCAACAGCATCACCCAAATGGTCACCATGCCCGTGTGTTACGACTATTACATCTGCTTCTATATCCTCAACCTTCCATGGGCTTAATGGATTTCCCGTTATAAATGGATCGATTAAAACTTTTTTATCGCTTTCTAACAAAAAGGCTGCATGTCCTAGCCAAGTTATCTTCATCTTACCACCTCTTGTTTAGTTTTTGTTTAAACTGATTTCAAAATTAATAAGTTTTTTTTAATGTTATGTGGTATAGCTTGGATTTGATAGTTTTGTCAAACATTGTTGATAGCGTTCTAGGGATAAAAGAAGTTGCCGAAGGCAATTTGGGAAAATTTTTGTTTTCCCTTTTATCTACTGTTGCGCGAAGTTGGCAATAAACATCGCTATATCGCCCTGATTGCTTTTTCCTTAGCCAGTCTGGTCTAGTGCTGTCATACGCGAGATCAAGTAATTTCTTAACAGCTCGTTTCTTGACTTCTAAAAAGGATAAAGAACTGCCTTTAATCAAGAGATGTGTCTCATAGATTGTTACTTCGAATGCTTCAACGTCTTCAGGCAAATTGGCAAGAACGCCAAGGCATTCAACGGCCATTGCTCTAAGCCAGTCTGATCTAGTGCTGTCATACGCTAAATTGTATAAAGCATTTACACAACAATGTTTAAGTAATTTCAGGCAAGCTTCTTTCCTTAGCCAATCTGGTCTGGTGCTATCATACGCAATTCTGAATATTTCCTTACACACCATAGTTTTCACCCACCAAATGGGGGCAAAACCCCCCATTTTTCTTCTTACCTTATTACCCTATATGCCTTTTTATATTCTTCCAAGGAAATTTCTTGTGCCATTTTTGTTTACATCTTTTAATGGTATCTTTGTTTAATTTTATAAATTTTCGTGTTTTGAAGTCGATTGCGTATAACGGTCTGCGGACATGCGAAGTTTGGCTTTGCCGAATTTGAGCGAAGTGTAGCGAAGCCTTTTATCCGCCGTTAGGCGAAGCGCAAATTAACACATTTTATTTAATCTTAATTATTTTTCCTACTCCATACTCTATAAAATTTTCCTTATATTCTTTTCTAAAAGCTTCTCTAACCAAATCACCTGTGCAATGGGATGGTGCAACCTTTTCAA
>JAGGXN010000231.1 GCA_021163065.1 Archaeoglobaceae archaeon
GACATATACCTCTGGGCAGATTCATCAACCCCAGCTGTAAATGACAATCCATGAGGTGATCAATTATGCAAAACATATTTACAATTCAATCCAGAATAATAAACATGAAACTCATCATGGCTTTAATTCTAACAACCTTAGCAATAACAACAGCATCGGCAGCAAGCATCTGCTACAAAATAACGTTAGATGATGGAACGAGCTGGCAAATCTGCAGAGAATCAACGAATCTCAACTTTACGATGCAGGGCTTTGTAGAAGGAAAAGGCTACTTGATGGAAACCAAAGATATTGATTTAGCAAAGGTTGGATTAAAGGCAATAACAAAGTCAATGCCTGAAAGCAGTGATGTAATGAACTTCAATGCTCAAAGCCAAGTCTATTCTGAACAAAACATAAACGTGGATTCAAAAATTGTTAACACAACCTATGCATACACAGCTACTGGAAGCGGAGAAAATGAAACCGTCGATACAAATGTGACAATCATTTTCCCAGTCAAGTTAAGCTATGAAAGCAAATTAATCTATACAGGAAAGGAGGCGAGAAGTAAAGAGTTCATATTCAACAACTACAATGGAGTGACTGCCAAGGTTGAAGGTAAAAACATCACAAAGCACAGCAATGCAGACGTTGACATGCAATTTATCCATGCAAAAGCACATTTGGAGCCAGGGGTTGTTAGAGATGCTTTATTTGCCAACGGAACATTCGATTACTCCTTGGAAAGCTTCGCCAATGAATTAACAAAGTTCTGTGCCAAGTATTACGATGCTAATATCGATGAAAGCTACTATGGAAGCTTTAATGTAAAGAAGAGCGTTAATTTCGCTACAAAAGTTGAATTGCCAAGTGAAGAAGAAGCAAAAGATTGGTTGAGTTGTCCTGATTGATTTTGTTAGTTTATTTTTAATTATTTTAATTTTTTAGCAATCAATCAGCATCTTTATATTTATTGCATTAAATTGGCAATAAATGAAAATTGCTGGAATAGATGAAGCTGGTAAAGGTCCGGTTTTGGGGCCCTTAGTAATTGGAATCTTTTGTTGTGATGACAAAAAATTGAGAGATTTGGAAAAAATAGGCGTAAAGGATTCAAAAAAGCTGAGTTTCAATAGAAGAATGGAAATTTATAGCAAGATAAAAAAGCTTGGACATGCTGAAACGATTAAAGTTCATGCAGAAGAGCTTGATAAACTAATGGAATGCAAGACGATAAACGACATTTTAAAAGATTGTTACACCCATCTAATTAAAAAAGTTGATGCTGATATTTACATCTTAGACAGTCCCGATGTAATTCCTGAAAGGATAGCTAATGAGCTCAAAAAATTAACAAAAAAAGAAGTAAAGGCTTTTCACAAAGCTGATGAAAAATGCAAGGTTGTTGCTGCAGCATCAATTGTAGCTAAGGTTGAGAGGGATATGGAGATAGAGAGAATAAAAAAGTCTATAGGCGATTTTGGTAGCGGCTATGCAAGCGATAAA
The DNA here is from genome assembly GCA_021163065.1 of Archaeoglobaceae archaeon. GTDB lineage: Archaea > Halobacteriota > Archaeoglobi > Archaeoglobales > Archaeoglobaceae > B5-G16. The sequence continues at coordinate 1,489 of JAGGXN010000231.1, forward strand.
AAAACAATCGAGTTTCTTAGAGACTACCTCAACAAACATGGCAAGTTTCCTCCGCATACAAGAATGAAATGGAAGACGACATCAAATTTAATGCAAAAAGATTTGAAAGATTTCATTTAGCTTTTTTAATTTTGTCAACTAGTCTTTTTATTGGATCTGTCATTATTGGTTTTTCTTTTATAAGGCCCTCTGGTTTGTAGATTAGAATTATCAGCATAAGTATTCCGAACATTATGTATTCAAGCCATACTGCTTCGAACGGTAGGTGTAATGCTGCAGTAATCTCAAACTTGTAAACCATTAACAACACTTTTACAGTTACAAATGCTAAAACGCCCGCTATTACACCTTTGTTGTTTGCCAACCCGCCGAGTAGTATCATTAGAAATGGGTAGAACGTCCATTCTACTCTGCTAAAGCTGCTTGCAATTACGTTTACAGAGTAGTAAGCATACAGCGCTCCAGCTAAGGCTGCTATTGCCGATCCAAAAGCTACGGTTTTTATTCTGACAACCATAACGTTCTTTCCATAGGCTTCAGCGACCATTTCATTTTCCCTTATAGCTCTTAAAAGTCTCCCGTATGGAGAGTTAGTAACTCTGTCTACGAGTAAATAGGCCAAAAAAGCTATAAGCAGTATTATTAACGCAAAAATCGATAATCTTTGCTCTCCAGGTACGAATGCGAGAACATTTGGAACTGATACACCATAATAGCCGCCTATCATGTCAGTGTTATAATAGCTAACCATAAACATAACTTCACTTATTGCAAGCAACGTGATTGCCAAATAATCTTCAGAAAGTTTTGCACTTGGAAGGATGAACAAAGCTCCAGTTATTGCTCCAAGTAGTGCTGCAAGTAACAGTGATGCTACAAGTATTCCTATGCCAATTGCTGGATTTGCGGCGATTATTTCATTGGTTACGCTTTTCACGAGTCCACTTGCTTCAACTATTCCGCCTGAGACACCAAATGTTGCCATAAGTATTCTATTTACTATTCCTCCAACAGTTATAGCCCCTATTAATACAGCTAAAGCTCTCCCAAAGTTTGGTATACCTCCAAACCCGTATTCGACGTTAAGACTTATGCAGACTATTAGATACAGTCCAAACCAGATGACTATATCTAGGATAAGATACTCTTGAGCCATTTTATCTTCCTCCACTTAACTCCGGTCAAACCTTGTGGTGCAAGTATTAACATCACCACCAAAACGATTAGGGAAACTACTTTGGAATAAACTAAGACACCTGATCCAAGAATTGTTGAAAGCTGGTAGGTTACTAAAGACTCTGATATGCCTACAATGTATCCACCAATTAGAGCTCCATATATACTTGCCAAGCCTCCAACAATACTGGCAGCGAAGATTGAGACTATTATTATCGAACCTGTTAAAGGCACGATTTCTTGTCTGAAGGGTAATAAACAGCCTGCTACAGTAGCCAAGGATCCAGATAAAAACCATGAAAATATTCTTGTGTATTCAACATTCACACCCATTATCTCAGCCAAGGCTGGATTTTCCATTGAAGCTCTTAAGGCAACACCAAATTTGGTTTTGTATAACAACAAAAATAGAGATGCAAGAATTATGGCTATAACAATTATCGACACAATAAATATGGCTGAAATGTTGCCAATGTTGAAATCGTATGGAGTAAAAATAAACTTTTTAGCAGCTTTCTTCGTTATTCCTCCTAAATAATCGGAATAGGCCCCAAGAAATCCCAATAAAATCAAATCTAAGGCTAGGGTTGCAATCATAAGTATAACTATCTCGGCCTCTCTGTCTATTAGGGGTTTTAGAATAAACAAGTAAACTGCAACACCTAAAAGACCGCCAAAAATAAGAGCTATGGGAATTGAATAATAGGGGTGAATTCCAAACAACCTTAACATAGTCAAGGCTATGTAAGATCCAAAGACCGCAAAAGAACCTTGTGCGAAGTTTGGAACTGCAGTGGTTATATATGTTATCGTCAGTCCAATACTAAGTAACACGAGCAAGTTTGAATAGATTATTGCACCCTCTAATACCTCTGCTTCAAATGCCATAGGCTTGTGATTAACAGAAAGTTTTTAAAGTTTTAGGTTTTTTGATAGCACATGGCAGCCAAAAAAATACTATTTGTCATAGCCTTGATAGCACTGCTGTGCGGTGTTACAGCAGCAAAAGAAGTTGAAATACCAATCGGCGTCTTAGTTGACTTGTCAGGACCTCTAACAACCTATGGTGAAGACATTAGAGACACTTTAATGATTTGCGAAAAAGACATAAACAAGTATTTTGAGGAGAAGAACAAACCATATAGAGTTAAGTTTTATGTTGAAGACACAAGAGTAGATCCAAAAGTGGCTCTGGATAAAGTCCAAGCTTTACATGGAAAGGGTGTAAGATTAATTATTGGCCCAATGGGTAGTGGAGAAGTTAAGCAGATTGCAGAATACGTTA
>JAGGXN010000192.1 GCA_021163065.1 Archaeoglobaceae archaeon
GCAGCAACTTTTTGCAAATTCTCAGGATTAACCTTGATGCAAATTCTGTTTTTACCAGTTATCGTAATTCTCTCAGCTAAGTTGCCCAAATTCTCTTTCAATTCACCAACAAGTTTATTACCAAAAGCCCAATCTACATCCTTTGGAACATCAATTTTTATAAATGGATTTTTTGCAACAATTTTTGGTGGTGAAGGGATTTTTCTCTCAATCTTTTTTCTTTCCAATTCAACTTTCTTAAACTCAATTGAATTTTTCTCCTTACCTTCCCAAATTTTGTCTTGCAAGGATCTAATCCCTCTAAGCAACCCTTCAGGAGTTGGTGGACAGCCTGGAATAAAATACTCAACTGGAACGACTTCAGAAGGTCTAACTAGGTGATATCCATTCCAAAACAGCCCACCTTTCAAACCACAAGCACCCATTACGATTACAAACTTTGGATCTGGCATCTGCTCCCAAGTTATTCTCAAAACCTTGGCCATCTTCCTTGTAATAGCACCTTCAACGATAATTACGTTTGTTTGTCTCGCAATACCGTAATTCAAAGCTCCAATCCTTTCACCATCATAACCTGATGCAAAAGCGTGAGCAAGTTCAGCACCACAGCAAGCTGTAACTAAATGGACGGGCCACAAACTCCACTTAGTGCCCCATTTTTTTATTGGAGCCAATATGCCGGATCTAACAATATCGATACTTTTACTCATAGGCACCCCTCCTTAACTTTGCAATGTCTAAAGCATATTGATATGAAACGTAAACTGCTGGAATTACCAAGATTATTGAGAGCAATATTAGCGCAATTGAACTTACGTTTGGATAAGCTGAGAAGAGTAGAAGCAAAACTAATATTGGTTCAATTGCCATGAACATGATTAAAAACCCAGCATATTGCATTGGCAATACATACTTTGGAGTTGCCAAAGGCGGATTTCCTGCCTCAAACCTCTGCATTTTTACAAAAGTTGGATTATATTTTGGCAATATTTTGGCTAACAAAACTATAGCACCATCGATGATTAGACAAAGGGCTAACAACAAAATAACAACTAAAGCCTCCTGCATTTTTCACACCCCCGAAATGAATAAAATCTTTGAAAATTCCTTCATCGCTTCAACAAACCAGTCTGGTGGTACGATTGTTATTAAAACGATCAAAACTGTTATCAATGCTATTGCATTTGCAAAGCTGAGCACCCATCCCTTGCTTAAGTTTCTCGCAATTCTGATGTAATATGGCACCGAAATTGCTGAATTGATGACCAAAACAATTGCAAGCCATACATAGCCAACATAAACTAGAGACGTTAGTATGAAAAGTTTGCTCCAGAAACCCATAAGCGGGGGTAAGCCGATGAAAGATAATGCAAGAGTATACATTAGTGGTGTCGAGCCTTTACCCTCCTTTATTGCTGTAAAAAATCCTATTTTACCTGCAGAATTTACAATTAACTGCAGCATAGCTCCTGTTAAAGCTAAATAAATCCAATTAAAGTTTATCACAACTGTTAGCGTTGCCAAGATATAACCCATGTTCGCAACCGTTGAATAAGCCAAAATTCTACTTGTCTCCTTTGACGTTAAAGCCCCAATGTTACCAATAAACATCGATATCGCTGCTAATATAGCCAATATCATCGTTACAAATGGTGTTAATGGATTAGCTGTTGAAACGAGAATCTTATAAGCAATAACGATCGGAACAAACTTTGCTAAGGATGCAATGATTGAAATTGGAATTGGGTCGGCTGCCGTAAATACATCTGGAACCCATTCATGCATTGGTGCAACACCTATTTCGATGCATAAGCCTAAGATGAGCGTTGTATAGCCTATAACATACATTAAACTGCTATATGGTGAATTCACAAGTAAAACTGCTCCTATAATGAACAAAATCGTTGCTAAAACCATGAAAGTTACGTACTTAATGCCAACGTCAACATTTGACTTACCATCCCCAACCATTACAAGCAAGTAAGTTGGCACCGAAACAACTACGAACATCGCCAAAAGCATTGCAAAGTCATTGACAAAGAAAACGTAGATCGTTGCAATAGCCATCAATGCAACTAATGCGTAGTCTAGGCCTTTGATCTGACTTCGTTTCATAATTTCAAGGGATGCTATGTTTAAAGCTGCAATTGTAGCGATGAAAAAAGTGTAAGCGTTCCAAGTTGCTGAAAATGCAACTGCTAAGGCAATTAAACTCGTTGCAAGTACGAGTCTCGTATCCTTAAAAACCGATGCAGCTCCAAGGCTTAGTATGACTAAAGCTATTAGGATGCTCAACTCCATTTTACCACCCCAGCACTGAAATTATAGCCAAAACTAAAATTACACAACCCACAACAATTTTGATATATCTACTAAGCTCACCACTTTGAATTGCTCTAATCCCAATTGACCACCCTTCAAATGCTGAAGGGATGGCTTTATGACAGAAGAAGTCTATCGCTTTATTACAATAGTCTATTATTTTAGCAATAAACCAGCCAATCTTCGGAAGTATAAAGTCATTTAGGAATGGTAAATACATTCTATCACTCAAAAACGTTCCTATTGGCGATAACTGTCTTATTCTCGGAATGTATAACGCAAATGAATACGAAGCCAAGACAGCAATGCCGACAATAAATGAATTAACTACAAATCCCTCTTTTAAGAATTCACCAGCATGTGGTTCAAGCTTTCCGACTATGATTACTAGCAATACTGCAAGCATTGAAACCATTGCCGAGTAAGCCAATCCCATCACATAACCGCCATGCAAGTGTAGATGAGTCTTCTCACCATTTATAAAATTCAAACTGAGAAATTTGGCTAAGAAAGCTGCATAAGCTATGGATGTCAAGATTAGTAGCGTTAGAGGCAAAGCTCCAAATTCATGGATTAGGTGGTGCATAACTTCATCCATAGCAGACTTAACCCAGTAGGCTGTAAATGGGGGAATGCCAGACAGTGATATTGTTGCAAAGATCGTTACTATAAATGCTAACCTCATTTTCCTCGCAACATCAATGTCTCCAACACAAAATCTGTTGTGAGTGACATGTATCAAATGCCCAGCAACTAAGAACAACGTTGCTTTGGCAAATGCATGGACAATCAAGTACCAGAATGCTACATACAAAGCTATCTTGCCTATCCACATTGATGCTGCTGCTGATGCAAACATTAAGCCAAGGCTTGACATTGTTGAGGCTGCAAGCAAGACTTTCCTTTCTAAACATCCAGTTGCAACTACAGCACCATACAATGCTGAGAGCAAGCCTAAGAACAAAACGAGTATGTAAACGTATTCTAAGCCAAGAGAGTGCACATGCCAAGGTTCGATGTACCAGCTAATTCTCATGAACAAGTAAGTTCCTGCAGCAACCATTGTTGCTGAGTGTAGTAAAGCACTGACTGTTGTTGGACCGGTCATCGCTGTCATCAACCATTCACTAAACGGCAATTGAGCTGATTTTGTGAAAGGCCCCATTAAAAAGCATAACATAAGTATTAAAGTTCCAGCAGTGCCAATGTGATGGAACAAAGCTGCCCAATCAATTTCAGATATGTTTAAACTCCCAGTCAAAGCGTAGATTGCTGCTACTGCAAAGAACATCGGCATATCTCCAAATCTAATTGTTGAAATGGCCCTCCACCCTCCAAAGCTTGGACTCCAGAACATGTTGAGCTTCCAGACTTTTCTGCCTATTATGCCAACGTAGGATAATGGATCATCGTCTCTAAACCAGTGCCCAATTAATCCCCAAGAAGCCAAACCTAAGCCTTCCCAGCCAATTAGTAGCATTAGTAAATTATCACTGTAAACAACAAGCAGCATTGAAGCTGTAAAGACGTTGAAGAACATCCAGTACCATCCAAGTCTGTAGTCATCTTTCATGTATTCTAACCCATAAACACCAATTAAGAATGCTATAAAAGCTGTTAAAGCTCCCATGTACTTGCTTAAGTAATCGAAAATGAAGACGAAGTTGATGTTATATTCTGGTAACCAATTTATCACATATTTCCCATCAGGAACGTTGAAAAGGATGTATAGAGCTACAAGTAAAGAAATAAATAGGCCAAATACTGAGAGTATTGGTAATCTTCTAGCATAATCTGGCTTTTTTTCCATTCCCCATGCAATTGCTATTGGAATACTACAAAATATTGGAGCTAAGTAAAGTAAAACCACAAGCTCAATCATGGCAACACCCCCAGAATGAATTTAAGGGCATTTAACAACCCAGTTGCCAAAGGCGGGAAGATGAATGCTATGGACAGCAATCCAATTACATACAAAGGCACGTCAAGCATCCTATCGATTTTCGGTGTTTCAAATCCTTTTGGCGTTCCATAGAATATTATCTTTAAAGTATAGAATCCGTAAAAGCCTGAAAGTATGAAAACGAAAACTACTGATGCGATTACCCAGATGTTGAATCCATAGATATCAACTATGCCTTTCAGAATGAAAAACTCCCCAAACATTCCAATTGTTAATATACCTCCTAAAGTCATAAAACCAAGTAATGCTGCATTAGATATTGTTGGAATGTATTCATGCAATCCTCCCATCTTTTCAACATCTCTCAAACCATGATAAATAGCTATAATAGCGCCAGCAGTCATGAACAAGATCGACTTTCCAAACGCATGGGAAA
>JAGGXN010000068.1 GCA_021163065.1 Archaeoglobaceae archaeon
AAACCGCTCCAAGCTGATCTGGAACAAATTCATCGAAAATTGCAAATCCTTCCCAGATGTCTTCAGCACATGTAATAAAGCTATCTACGTCCCTTCTTGGGTTAATTCCAGCATCCTCATAAGCTCTTACTGCCGCCTCATACATTATTTCTTTCCAATGCAAATCAGGGGTGTTTGCGTTAAATCCAGAATAGCCTACACCTACTACTGCCACTCTCATACGATCACCAGCAAACTTAATCTTTAAAAATGATTATTTAAGATTTTCTTTTTTGTAATCTATCCTTTTTAATCATTTAATTTGGTAATGAAGCTTTTTTAAAAAATATTACAAAAATTTATTTAAATACTACCAATTTTTGACTATATGTAACAAAATTTTAAATTATAAATTTTCATACGAATTCACTAATTAATTATTCCAAGATACCTATTGATAATTATAAATTTATAACAAACTTTCCAGCAGTAAATTAGATTAAACAACATGCCAATATAAAAACAATGAAAGTTGGAGATGCACCAAAAACGGCAACATCGATTATTGTTAGATCAGCCTCGAATGCCAGAATATCTCAATCGAGAAATCCCATGCTTGAGTTAATGAGAAGAATTTTTAGGAAAGAAGAAGTTGCTATGAAGGCAATAAAATTCATAAACATCATTGAAGAAAGGCAAAAAAGCGGAAACCCTCTAAAAGTCGATGAGTGGGAAAAAGTAATGAACGAATTAGAGATGGTTAGGTCTTCTTTCTACTCAATGAGGAACAAATTGCTCGGAGCAGGGTTAATTTCGATAAAAAATGGCGAATATAAACTTTCAGGTGTGTTCAGCAAAGACTTAGTTGACATGGCTCGTTGGTGGTGGAGTGCAGTTTTGGGCTATGATCTTGAAACCCTATGAAAAATTTTAAAAATCGTGGTGCAAAAAGGAATGCACGAAAAGAATTTAAATCCATACATTGCTGAATCAAACAGATGGGCTCGTAGCTCAGCTAGGCAGAGCAACGGGCTTTTAACCCGTTGGTCGCGGGTTCAAATCCCGTCGAGCCCGCCTTTAATTTATTTAAGGTGAAACTATGAAGATGAAGCTACAAGATCACATGTTGGTGCCAAAGCATGAGGTGTTAAGTAAAGAAGAGGCTGAAGAGTTGTTAAGATCATTGGGTATAAAAAAAGAACAATTGCCAAAAATTAAAGCTACTGACCCAATTGCAAAAGAAATAGGAGCAAAAGTTGGGGATATTGTTAAAATTACTAGAGAAAGTCCTACTGCAGGCAAAAGCATAGCTTACAGGCTGGTTATATAAATTATGAGAGAAAAATTTACTCAAAAAATTTTGAAATTTTTGCTTTGTAGGTGATGTTATGTTAGATAGGAGAAGTCTAGCAAGAGCGTATTTTACCCATGAGAGATTAGTTAAGCACCAAATAGATTCTTTCAACAGGTTTTTAAATGAGGGGTTGCAAAGGGTTATTGATGAGCAAAAAATAATTGAGTTGGATATTCCAGATACATACGTAAAACTGGGCAAAATTTATGTTGGAAACCAAGCAATTGCAAAAGGACCATTAGTAAAAGAGGCAGATGGGACTAAGAAACCATTAACTCCAGCAGTTGCAAGGTTGAGGAATTTAACTTATGCTGCTCCAATTTACTTGCAAACAATTGTAGTTGATGAGGGCAAAGAGCTCGAAGAAGAATTTGTCGAGATTGGAATGCTACCAATAATGCTAAAATCGAAGGCTTGCAACTTACATCCAGACAACATTGATGATACAATAATGAGAGCGAGAACGGATTTGGATTTAAGTCTGAACGATCTATCATCGATGAGCTATGAAGATAAACTCGTTTTACTTGGAGAGGATCCTATTGATCCCGGTGGTTATTTCATTATTAATGGAAGTGAGAGAGCCCTAATGACTTTAGAAGATTTAGCCCCTAATAAGATTTTGTTAGAGAGAGAAGAAAAGTATGGAGAAAAATTAGAAATAGCCAAAGTTTTCAGCCAGAGAGCAGGTTATAGAGCGTTAGTTGTTGTTGAGAGAGGAAAAGACAACATATTGGAGGTCACTTTTCCGCAATTACCAAAACCAATTCAATTTGTAACTTTAATGAGGGCTTTAGGAGTTGAAACGGATCAAGAGATCGTTGAAATGGTTAGCAACAATCCTGAAATTATGAAATTCATGCTCGAAAATATTGAAGTTGCCGAAGTTGAAACTACACAAGAGGCGATGGAATATATTGGCAGAAGAGTAGCTCCTGGGCAGAGTAGAGAATACAGACTTAATAGAGCAGCTCAAGTATTAGATCAATACTTCTTACCTCATTTGGGTACTGAACCTGAAGCAAGGAGGGCTAAAGCATTCTTCTTAGCAAGAATGGCTGAAGCTATATTTGAATTAGCTTTAGGATTGAGGATGGAAGATGACAAAGATCATTACGCCAATAAGAGGCTTAAGCTTGCTGGAGATTTGATGGAAGAAATCTTTAGAGTAGCATTTTTAAGGCTAATTAAGGACGTCAAGTATCAGTTGGAGAGGGCTAAGGTTAGAGGTAGACCAATGAAAATGTCAACTGCCGTGAGAAGTGATGTTTTAACAGACAGAATAATGCATCCAATGGCTACAGGCAATTGGGTTGGTGGCAGAACTGGAGTTTCACAATTAATTGACAGGCACAACTACATTTCAGTTTTATCCCATTTAAGGAGGGTAATATCTCCACTTTCAAGATCACAACCCCATTTTGAGGCTCGTGATTTGCATCCCACGCAATGGGGAAGGATATGTCCATCTGAAACGCCAGAAGGTCCAAACTGCGGTTTGGTTAAGAACTTTGCAGAGTATGCTGAGGTTAGCGTTGGTAGTGATGAGGAGGAAATTAAAAACGTGCTTTTCAGCTTGGGTGTTGAGCCAATTAGGGGTGGTTAGATGAAAACAAGGGTTTACGTTAATGGAGCTTTAATTGGATTTCACGATAATGGTGAAATGTTGGCATATCAAATTAGAGAGTTAAGAAGGAAGGGAAAAATATCCAATCAGATTAATGTTGCTTACTATCCCGATTCGAATGAGGTGAGGATTAATACTGATGCTGGTAGAGCGAGAAGGCCTTTAATCATCGTAAAAGATGGAAAACCGTTGGTTACAAATGAACACATTGAAAAGCTGAAAAAAGGAGAAATAACTTTCGATGATCTCGTTAAAATGGGATTAGTTGAATTTTTGGATGCTGAAGAAGAGGAAAACGCGTACATTGCTGTCTACGAAGAAGAATTAACTCCTGAACACACTCATCTTGAGCTTGATCCGTCGCTGATTGTTGGAATATGTACTGGATCAATTCCGTATCCAGAGCATAATGCATCTCCAAGAAACACAATGGGGGCGGCAATGATTAAACAAAGCTTGGGCTTACCTTACGCAAACCTTGCTTGGAGAGCCGACACAAGAGGTCATTTGTTGCACTATCCACAAATACCAATTGTCACAACAGACACACAGAAAGAAATAAAGTTCGATGAAAGGGCTGCAGGACAAAACTTCGTTGTTGCCGTAATAAGTTATGAAGGATATAACATTGAGGATGCTCTAATTTTCAATAAAGGAAGTATAGATAGAGGATTGGGAAGATCACACTTCTTTAGAACCTATGAAACAGAGGAGATGAGGTATCCTGGTGGACAAGAAGACAGGTTTGAGATTCCCGGCTCAGACATCAGCGGATTTAGAGGAGCTGAAGCTTATGCCCATTTAGATGAAGATGGCTTAGTCTTTCCAGAAACTGAAGTTGGTCCAGATGACGTTTTGATCGGAAAAACATCTCCTCCAAGATTCTTGGAGGAGCCAACAGAATTGGGAATTTCACCACAGAAAAGGAGGGAGACTTCAATAACAATGAGGAGCAATGAGAAAGGAATAGTAGATGCAGTCTTTTTGATGCAAGCTGAGAGCGGTTCAAAGCTTGCTAAGGTTAGGGTTAGGGACTTGAGAATTCCCGAGTTGGGCGACAAGTTTGCCTCAAGGCATGGACAGAAGGGTGTTATCGGATTGATTGTTAATGAAGAAGACATGCCCTTTACTGAATCGGGATTAGTGCCCGACATGATAATCAACCCCCACGCAATTCCATCGAGAATGACTGTAGGGCACGTCTTGGAGATGATTGGTGGCAAAGTTGGATGTTTGGAAGGGAGAAGAGTAGATGGAACAATTTTCCACGGCGAAAAGGAGAAAGACCTGAGGGAAATTTTAAAAGCTTATGGATTCAGCCATACTGGAAAAGAAGTAATGTACGATGGAATTACTGGTAAGAAGTTTACCGTTGATATCTTTATTGGTGTGATATATTATCAAAAACTCTACCACATGGTTTCAAGCAAGATACATGCAAGAAGTAGAGGTCCTGTCCAAGTTTTGACAAGGCAGCCAACTGAAGGTAGAGCAAGGAAAGGTGGTTTGAGGTTTGGAGAGATGGAAAGAGATGTTTTAATAGGGCATGGGGCAGCTTTGTTGCTGAAAGACAGATTACTTGAAGAATCTGACAAAGTTGAAATCTACGTGTGCGGCAACTGTGGGCATGTAGCAACTTACGATTACAGAAGACATACTGCTTACTGCCATGTTTGCGATGATGACAGCAACATTCATAAAGTTGAGATGAGCTACGCATTCAAGCTGCTTTTAGATGAATTAAAATCAATGATGATTGCCCCAAGATTGGTTTTAGGAGATAAGGCGTAGGTGATTAAATGATCCCAAAAAGAATTAGTGCGATAAAGTTTGAGGTTTTAAGTCCTCAAGAAATTAGAAGAATGAGTGTTGGAAAGATTATAACACCAGAAACTTACGATGATGATGGCTTTCCAATTGAAGCTGGTTTAATGGACCCAAGATTGGGTGTGATTGATCCTGGTTTGAGATGCAAAACTTGCGGCGGTAAAGCTGGAGAATGTCCTGGGCATTTTGGCCATATAGAACTCGTTGCCCCAGTAATCCACGTAGGATATGCAAAGCTCATAGCGAAGATTTTAAACGCCATTTGCAGAGAATGTGGCAGAATATTACTAAAAGATGAGAAAAGGGACAAGTTTATAGAGGAGATTGAAAAAAGAAAGAAACTTGGGCAAGATTATGAAGATGTTGTCAAAGAAGTTTTTAGAATAACTAAAGCTGTGAAGAAATGCCCCCATTGTGGAGAAGAGCAGATTGAAATAAAGTTTGAAAAACCAACATTCTATTATGAGGGAGAACATAGATTAACACCAAGGGATGTTAGGGAAAGATTAGAAAAGATACCCAATGAAGACGTCCTTGCTTTTGGAATGGATTACAAAGCGGTAAGACCAGAATGGATGGTAATAACAGTTCTTCCTGTTCCGCCCGTAACTGTTAGACCATCCATAATTCTTGAGAGTGGTCAAAGGAGTGAAGATGATTTAACGCACAAACTTGTTGACATAATAAGAATTAACCAAAGATTTATGGAAAATAAAGAAGCTGGAGCACCACAACTCATACTCGAGGACCTATGGGAGTTGTTACAATACCACGTTACAACCTATTTAGATAATGAAGTTAGTGGCATACCTCCAGCAAGACATAGGAGTGGGAGGCCTTTAAAAACCTTGGCACAACGTTTAAAGGGCAAAGAGGGAAGATTTAGAGGAAGTTTATCAGGAAAGAGAGTTAACTTCTCAGCAAGAACCGTAATAAGCCCAGATCCAAATTTAAGTATAAATGAAGTTGGAGTTCCTCAAGTTATTGCTGAAGAATTAACCGTTCCGCTATTTGTTACTGAAAAGAATATAGAAATAGCAAGAGAGTTTGTATTAAGAACAGAGCATCCAAAGGCAAATTACGTAATAAGGGATGATGGAAAGAGGATTAGAGTTTTAGATGCTAATAGAGAAGAGATTGCGGACATGCTCGAGCCTGGATGGATTGTCGAGAGACAATTAATGGATGGAGACATCGTTTTGTTTAATAGACAGCCATCACTGCACAGAATGAGTATAATGGCACACTACGTTAGAGTTTTACCCTATAAAACGTTCAGACTGAATCCAGCAGTTTGCCCACCGTATAACGCTGATTTCGATGGAGATGAGATGAATTTGCACGTCCCTCAAAGCTTAGAAGCTCAGGCTGAGGCAAAAGTGTTGATGGCGGTGCAGGAGCACATATTAAGTCCAAGGTTTGGCGGGCCGATTATTGGTGGAATTCACGATCACATTAGCGGTTTGTATTTGTTAACAAGAGGAATTAAGAAATTTACAAAAGAAGAAGTCATGTCAATATTAAAGCCTTTAAGCATTGAAGAGCTACCTGAGCCTAAAGAAGATGGATACTGGACTGGAAAACAGATATTTAGTTGCATATTGCCAGATATTACGATAGAATTCAAAGCTGAAATTTGTCAAGGTTGTGAGGAATGCAAGAAAGAAAAATGTGAGTACGACGCATACGTTATAATAAGGAATGGAGAGTTGATTTCAGGAACCATAGATGAAAAAGCTGTTGGAGCATTTAAAGGTATAATAATCGATGAAATCACAAGAAAATACGGAAATGAAGAAGCTAAGAAGTTTATAGACGATATGACACAGCTTGCTATAAGGGCAATAATGAATGCAGGTTTCTCATTTGGAATTGATGATGAAGACATACCGGAAGAGGCAATTAATCAGATAAGAGAAGTCATCGCCAATGCTGAAAGAGAGGTTGAAAGGTTAATCGAAGCCTACAAAGAGGGCAACTTAGAGCCTATGCCTGGTAGGAGCTTAGAAGAGACGTTGGAAATGAGAATAATGCGTGAATTAGGCAAAGCAAGAGATCAAGCTGGTAAGATAGCTGGAAGATTTTTAGGCATGGACAACTCGGCAGTAATAATGGCTGTGAGTGGTGCAAGAGGTTCAATGTTAAATCTAACCCAGATGGCTGCTTGCATTGGACAGCAATCTGTTAGAGGAGAGAGAATAAAGAGAGGCTATACTTACACAAATAGAACGCTCAGCCACTTCAAACCTGGTGATTTAGGGGCTAAAGCAAGAGGATTTGTAAAGAGCAGCTATAAAGAAGGATTGTCGCCTATCGAATATTTCTTCCACGCAATGGGTGGTAGAGAAGGTTTAGTTGATACTGCTGTAAGAACTTCCCAGTCTGGATACTTGCAAAGAAGGCTTATTAACGCTTTACAAGATTTAAAGGTTGAGTACGATGGAACTGTTAGGGAGCAAACTTCAGGAATGCTTGTTCAATTTAGATATGGTGAAGATGGAATAGATGCGATGAAGAGTTTCAGGGGCAAAGCGGTTGATGTTAAAAGAATAGTTGCTGAAGTTTTAAATAAAGAATAGAAATAATAGGTGGTTTTATGAAATACGATAACCTGTTAGATAAATACCCTATTCCAAAAGCTTTGAAAGAAGAAATTAAAGAAGAATTGGAAAGGTTGAATGTTAATAAGACTACTGCTAAAAAAATCATTGAGAAATGCTATGAAGCTTACCTCAAAAACCTAATGGAGCCTGGAGAAGCTGCAGGAATAATTGCAGCACAATCCATGGGTGAACCAGGAACGCAAATGACGATGAGAACTTTTCACTATGCCGGTGTTGCTGAAATTGACGTTACATTGGGTTTACCAAGATTAATTGAGATTTTAGATGTTAGAAAAAATCCCTCAACACCAATGATGACGATAAGGCTAACAGAAGAATACGCAAAAGATAGGGAGAAAGCAAGGGAAATAGCAAACAAAATTGAAGCTACATACATCTTAGATATTGCCGATGTTGCTACTGACATAAGAAACATGAGAATAATAATAAATTTGGATGAAAAAGCTATGCAGAGGAAAAAACTTAAGGTTGAGGATGTAAAGAAGAAGATTGAGAAAGGACTAAAGATGGAAGTTGTTGAAGAAGATGGAAAACTAATAATTCAAATTTCTGAGCCTTCATTTAAAGCTTTGATGGATACTTTTGATAAACTAAAAAATATAGTTTTGGTTGGAATTAAAGAAATTAGAAGAGTTATCGTTAGAAAAGAAGGAGATGAATACGTTTTGTACACCGAGGGTTCAAGTTTGAAGAAGATAATGAAAATTAAAGGTATAGATTTTACAAGAACGACAACAAACAACGTCTATGAAATATACGAAGTTTTAGGAATCGAGGCAGCAAGAAATGCAATAATTAAGGAGGCCATATCAACTTTAGAAGAGCAAGGTTTAGAAGTTGATGTAAGGCACATAATGCTCGTAGCAGATGTCATGACAGTTGATGGTGAATTAAAACAAATTGGAAGGCATGGTGTTGCTGGAGGAAAGCATAGCATATTAGCAAGAGCAGCATTCGAGATGACTGTAAACAATTTGCTTGATGCTGCGATTAAGGGAGATGTGGATTTGTTGAGAGGTATAACGGAAAACATAATTGTTGGACAGCCTATAAAGCTTGGAACGGGAGATGTTGAATTAATAGCAAAATTGGGGGGTAGAAGATGAAAGTAGATATTGAAAAAGCTTTAAGAAAAGCCTTAAAGACAGGAAAAGTTTATTTGGGAAGTAAAAGAACGATTAAGGCTTTGAAGAATGGTGAGGCAAAGCTTATAGTGATGGCAGCAAACTGTCCTAAAGAAGTTAAACAGGAAATAGAGAAGCACAACAAACCGATTATAACGTTTAACGGCACGAACATGGAATTGGGAGCAATATGCGGTAAACCTTTCAGCGTTGCTGCATTAGCAATAATAGATGCCGGGGAGTCGGAGATTCTAAATGCTTAATAAGGTGATTTTTATGGGAGTAAAGCTATCGTCAGAGAGCATTAGGTATCTAACGCTTTTCGAAAGTCTCACTGGAGCAAGTGTTAAAGATTGTTTGGTTCAGGATGAAAAAGTGATATTCGTTGTTAAAAAGGGAGATATGGGGATTGCAATAGGAAAGGGAGGAATAAACGTTGAAAAAGCTAAGGAATTGATAGGAAAGAAGATTGAGATTGTTGAACATTCTGATGATGCCTTAGAATTTATTACCAACATTTTTAAGCCGATAAAGGTTAATGTCAAGTTAATAGAGCGAAAGGGTAAGAGGATTGCACAGGTTTCCGTAAGTCCGCAGTACAAAGGTTTAGTGATTGGCAAAGGTGGAAAAAATATAAATAAAGCCAAGGAGTTAGTGAAAAGGCATCACGATATTGAAGACATAATAATAAAGTGATAAGGTGATAGAATGGGTAGAGGATTATTTGCTGCAAGAAAGTTGATAGAAAACAGAAAAAAGTTTAGATGGAGCGATAGAAGGTACGTAAGAAGAATCTTAGGCTTAAACGTTAAGGCTGACCCATTAGAAGGTGCACCGATGGCTAGGGGTATAGTACTAGAGAAAATTGGAATTGAGGCAAGGCAGCCTAACTCAGCAATTAGAAAAGCTGTAAGAGTGCAATTGATAAAAAATGGAAGGCAGATAACAGCTTTTTGCCCTGGAGATGGAGCTATAAACTTCATAGATGAGCATGACGAAGTTGTTGTTGAAAAGATAGGCGGTAGAATGGGAAGATCGATGGGAGACATTCCAGGAGTTAGGTATAAGGTCGTTAAAGTCAACAACGCATCTTTGAAAGAACTTGTTAGGGGTAGGAAGGAGAAACCTTTGAGGTGACAAGATGAAATACGGTTTCACAAAAGAGGAATTACTTGTATTTGGAAAATACGACCCTGGAGAGGTTGAAATTAACGATCTGGCATTGAAAAACTACATCTGCTTAGAGCCTAAGTACGTTTTGCACACACATGGAAGACACGCAAACACCCCATTTGCAAAGAAAAATGTGTTCATCGTTGAAAGATTGATTAACAAAGTGATGCGAAAGGAGCACAACACTGGAAAGAAGATTTTAGCCTACAACATCGTTAAAGAGGCTTTTGAGATTATTGAAAAGAGAACTAAGAAAAATCCGATTCAAGTTTTGGTTGATGCTTTAATCAATGCTGGACCAAGGGAAGAGATTGTAAGGCTAAAGTATGGTGGTATTGCCGTTCCAAAATCGGTTGACACCTCAAGCTTAAGAAGATTAGACATTGCTTTAAGAAACATAGCTGAAGGGGCAAGAAGAGCAGCATTTAAATCAAAGAGAAGCATAGCAGCGTGTTTGGCTGATGAAATAATTGCAGCAGCAAACAATGATAGTAAAAGCTACGCTGTGTCGAAGAAGGAAGAAGTTGAGAGAGTAGCTAAGTCTGCAAGGTGATTTAGATGGCTAGAGCAAAGAAAATGGTAGAAAAAATAAGTGAATTGATGTGGAAGCCAGAAAAAATTAGGAATATGGGTATTGTCGCTCACATTGATCATGGTAAAACGACGTTAAGTGACAATCTTCTAGCTGGGGCTGGAATGATTAGCGAGGAGCTTGCAGGACAACAGCTATACTTGGATTTTGATGAGCAGGAACAGGAGAGAGGTATCACAATTAACGCTGCAAACGTTTCGATGGTTCATGAATACAAGGGCGAGGAGTACTTAATCAATCTGATCGACACACCTGGCCACGTAGATTTTGGAGGTGACGTTACAAGAGCAATGAGAGCTGTTGATGGCGTTATTGTCGTTGTAGATGCTGTTGAAGGTGTAATGCCACAGACAGAGACAGTTTTAAGACAGGCTTTAAGGGAAAACGTTAAACCGGTTTTGTTCGTCAATAAAGTTGATAGACTAATTAAAGAGCTTGAATTGACAGCAGAGCAAATGCAAGAAAGGTTAGTTAAAGTAATTACCGAAGTTAACAAGCTCATCAAATCAATGAGGCCTGAAAAGTACAAAGAATGGATGCTTAAAGTTGAGGAGGGTAGTGTTGCTTTTGGTTCAGCATTATACAAGTGGGCTGTAAGTGTTCCAGCAATGAAAGAAACGGGAGTCGGATTCAAAGAAGTTTATGAATACATAAAAGCCGGAAATGTTAAAGAGCTGTCAAAGAAGTCTCCTTTGCATAGAGTTGTTCTGGATATGGTCATAAAGCACATGCCCTCGCCAATTGAAGCTCAAAAAGAGAGAATCCAAGTAATTTGGAAAGGTGATTTGAACAGTGATATTGGTAAAGCTATGACAAACTGCGATCCTAAAGGACCAGTAGCCTTGATGATAACGAAAATAGTTGCCGATCCACATGCTGGGGAAGTCGCTGTAGGAAGGCTTTTCAGTGGAACGCTAAAGGCTGGTATGGAATTAAATATCGTAGATAGAAGAACGAAAAACAGAATTCAAACTGTAGGCTTGTACATGGGTCCAAGAAGAGTAGAGGTTTCTGAAGTTCCAGCAGGAAACATAGTTGCCGTTGTTGGGCTAAGAGATGCTGTTGCAGGTTCAACATGCACGAATTTAGATGAATTTGTTCCATTTGAATCTATAAAGCACTACAGTGAACCGGTTGTTACGATGGCCATTGAAGCCAAGAATCCGAGAGATTTACCAAAACTAATTGAGGTGTTGAGAAAATTAGCTAAGGAAGATACTACGCTTCATGTAACGTTGAATGAGGAGACTGGAGAACATCTGATAAGCGGTATGGGAGAATTGCATTTAGAAGTTAAAGTTGAAAAGATAAGAAGAGATTATGGATTGGAAGTCATAACATCACCACCAATAGTAGTGTTTAGAGAAACGGTAACATCAACTTCGCCAATTGTTGAAGGTAAGAGTCCGAACAAGCACAACAGATTCTACATTGTTGTTGAGCCGTTGCCGGAAGAGGTCATCAAGAAATTCAAAGAAGGCGAAGTTGACATGAAAATGGACAAAAAAGAAAGAAGGAGAATACTGCAGGAGGCTGGTTTGAGTAAAGAGGAAGCTGCTGGAGTACAAGAGTACATGGAAGGCAATGTATTCTGCGATGTGACAAAGGGTATACAGTATTTAAATGAGACAATGGAATTGATCTTAGAGGGCTTTAGAGAGGCCGTAAGAGCCGGGCCGTTAGCAAGAGAACCGTTAATGGGTGTAAAGGTTAAGCTTGTTGATTGTAAATTGCACGAAGATGCTGTTCATAGAGGGCCTGCCCAAGTAATTCCCGCCGTAAGATCAGCCATATTTGCTGCAATGCTCCAAGCAAATCCAACATTGCTTGAGCCGTATCAAAAGGTTTTCATCACAGTTCCGCAAGACATGCTTGGAAATGTGACAAGAGAAATTCAAGGAAGGAGAGGTCAAATACTTGAAATGAGGACTGAAGGAGACATGGTTACTGTAGTTGCAAAAGCTCCAGTTAAAGAGATGTTCGGATTTGCTGGCTCAATAAGATCAGCTACTGCTGGAAAAGCCATTTGGAGCGTTGAACATGCAGGCTTTGAACCAGTACCTCAAGGATTGATGGAAGAGTTTGTAATGGAAGTCAGAAAGAGAAAAGGCTTGAAACTTGAGATTCCAAAGCCAGAAGATTTTGTCGGCTAATTTTTTATTAAAATAATCTTTATCCAAATTTTTAAAAATAAAAATAAAGCAAAAATTTAATTTTAAATCTAAAAGTCATTTAACGACCAATAGTCATTCAACTAACTCTGCAAAAGCGTATTTTTTCAAAACTTTAGTAATCCTAATTGTGACCTCATCGTTTAAGTTCGTATTTGGCACGAAAACAACATAACCACCAATTTTTGCTATTCCATCTCCTCCACTACCTATCGCTTCAATTTTCACTGTTCTAATGTCGCCCACACTTACAGGCGGTTCTTTATCCAAACTTTCCAAATTTCACACCTCCAAATCGAGTTCTTTAATTTTAAATTACGCACTATTTAAATCTTTTGAATGCTTTGAAACTATACTGCTAATCTCCTAACCAATCAATACAAAATAATTTGAAAGGTCAATTAATTTTTATATCTCTATCCACCAAAAGCACCGGTATGTTTAAACCGCTATTAAACAATGAAATGTGTAAAGATGTGTTCAATTTTTTGAACAACCGATTCAAAGAGATGCCAAAAGCTTACAGAATACCTGCCAGAAAGTTATCAAAATACTACAATTCTTGAAATAGCGCTTGTTGCATGTCTATACATGTTTTTTTAAAACACCTTCAATAACTTGGTGGATTGATGAAGATTGATGAATCGTATGGGGTTGAACATGGATTTCTCCAAAATTGCTGACGAATACATGCCAGTAGTCCAGTTGTCTGCTGGTGAAAAGCTGTTGGAGTTGCTAAACATTCGTGAGCATGAGAACGTTCTAGATTTGGGCTGCGGTGATGGAAGATTAACTGCCAAGATTAGAAAGGGCAAAGAAATTTAATGGTATTGAATTTATCGTTAAGGCTGCCGAAGAACTGGATTTTGAAAATGAATTTGATGTAATATTTTGCAACTCCTCTTTCCAGTGGTTCGATCCGTACAAATCTCTTGAAAAATGCTACAAAGCTTTAAAACACGGTGGTAGAATTGGCATACAAGCTCCAGTAAAGAAAAATTACTGTCCAAACTTCATAAATGCAATTGAAGAAGTTAGAAAATCTGAAATAGGCGAGATTTTTACGCACTTCAAAAATCCGTGGTTCATGCTTGAGAGCGAAAACGAATATGTCGAGCTTTTTGAAAAACGTGGATTTACAGTTACTTTTTGCAAAATCAAACTTGTAAGGAGCAAACACTCGCCAAATGAGTTTACAAGATATTCAATTCAGGAGCGATAGTGGGCTACCTCAATCCAAAATATTACAAGGTTGAAATAAATAGAGAATGCGCTGTAAAATTCAAAGAGATCGTAAAAAGGAATTTTGAAAAGCAAGCTAAGGATGGAGTTGTTGATTTGGCATTTAATAGAGTTTACCTTGCTGCGATCAAACCTTAGCTTTGTTATACATAATTAACAAAAAGTAAAGTTTATATAACATTTTGTAATGAAATGTTAACATGGACAAGAACTTCATGCTTAGGTTAGCAACAGTAATGGGAGTTGGCGCAGTAGTCGGATATGCAGTAGAATCTGGAAATGCATTATTAGCATTAATTGCAGTAGTTGCTGGGATTGCAATTTTAAAGCTGCTTGAGAGTAAAACTATTGTTGAAGATGAAAGAACACACTTAATTAGTGGAAAAGCTTCAAGAGTAACATTGCAAATATTTGGAATGGTAATTGCCATTACAGGAGCCATCATTCTCGCATTAAAAAATGAAATGAAATGCATTGGCTACACCTTAGCTTACTTAGCCTGTGTTCTGCTTGTAGTGTATTTAATAAGTTATGGCTACTACAGCAGGAAGTACGCATGAAAAACAGGTTAAAGGTTTATAGAGCTATGTACAACTTAACGCAAGAGGAGTTGGCAAAAAAAGTAGGAGTTACTAGGCAGACGATAATAGCAATAGAAAAGGGAAAGTATGATCCATCTTTAGAGCTGGCGTTTAAGATAGCCAGATTTTTTGGTGTTAGAATAGAGGATATATTCATTTATGAGGGAGAATAAAAAATTAAAAATGACTTGCCGGAACAAATTTTGTGCCATAGTATATTATCCCGCTAGCTCCATCCTCTCCATATTTCCTAAAAGCTTTCTTCACCTCCATCCCAATTTCAACTTCTTTGGGATCGCAAACAAGCTGTGAGAGAACTTTAACTCCATTTTCAAGCTCGATCAAAGCGATAACGTAAGGTTTCTCATCTTTATATTCCTCGGGGGCATCATGAACGACAGTGTAGCTCAAAACCTTTCCTTTTCCGTTAAATGGAACTTCTTTTATCTTACTTCTCCTTCTACAATGCGGGCATAGGTTTCTTGGTGGATAGAAAAAACTTTGACAGTTCTCGCAATAACTCCCAACCAAATCGTACCTATACTTTATTTTTCTCCAAAACCTTGGAAGCATAAAATCACCTCGAAAATATGGTCACGATGGCCGTTGCTCCAGTCCCACCTATGTTTAAAGCTAAACCCTTTTCAGCATTCACCTGCCTTTTTCCAGCGTCTCCTCTAAGTTGTAAAACTATTTCTACTGCCTGTCTAACGCCAGTTGCGCCAATGGCATGTCCACATGCTTTTAAACCGCCTGAAGTGTTTACTGGCAAATCACCATGCAACTCGGTAACTCCTTCCCTAATCAACTTAGCTCCCTCACCTTTCTTAACAAACCCTAAATCTTCATAAGCTAGAATTTCAGCAATTGTAAATGAATCGTGAACTTCAGCAACGTCTATATCTTTAGTCTCAATTTTAGCCTGTTTATAAGCCTGTTTTGCTGCAACAACGACTGAATTCATTGTCAAGATGTCCTTTCTGTTTTGAATGGCCAAATAATCACTTGCTTGGCTACAGGCTTCGATATAAACTGGAGTGTCTGTATACTTCCTTGCAACCTCTTCACTTGCTAAAACTACAACGGCTGCACCATCTGAAATTGGGGCACAATCAAACAGCTTTAAAGGTTCTGCAACATACGTTGAATTTAATGCTGTCTCAATAGTTATTTCCTTTCTAAACTGAGCTTTTGGATTTAAAGCACCATTTTTGTGATTTTTAACACTAACCAACGCTAAGTCCTCCTCCTTAGTTCCATATTTCTCCATATGCAGTTTTGCAATAATCGCATACAACGCTGGCAAAGTTGCCCCCACAAAGCCTTCCCATTCTTTATCTATTGAAGAAATCATTATGTCCATTGGATTTCCAACATCAGTAACTTTTTCCGCTCCAGCAGCAATGACTATGTCGTGCACTCCTGATGCAACAGCCATGTATGCTTGTCTTAAAGCCAATCCACCACTGGCATCTGCCGCCTCAACCCTCGTTGATGGAATGTTGAATTCTGCCAATCCAGCGTAGTCGGCAATTAAAGCTGCAATGTGTTCCTGAGCTAAATACCTCCCACCACTCATGTTTCCTACAAACATCGCCTCTATTTCTTTGCCTTCCAATCCAGCATCCTCCAAAGCCTCAACACCTGCAGAAATGACTATATCTCTAAAGCCACTGTCCCACATCTCGCCAAACTTGCTACATCCAACTCCGATTATTGCGACTTTATGCATTGTATCACATCCTTATTTTGCCTCTATGCTTCAAATACATTCCATAATCGATGAATACACCTTTTTCAATTTTATCCCAAACGCTTGGGTTTCTTTCAAAGTTTTCAATGGTATCTGTAACGATTATTGAAAAAGCATCGCTTCCTGCACCACTTCCGAACGAAACCAGTAGAATTCTATCTCCAGGCTTTGCTACATCCAGAATTGCCGCAAGTCCAAGAATTGAAGATCCCGAATACGTATTGCCGATGTAGGGCACCAACAACCCCGGTTTAATCTGCTCATTTGTGAATCCAAGCATTTTCGCAACTCTAACTGGAAACTTAGCATTTGGTTGATGGAAAACAGCATAATCAAAATCCTGAGCATTCAATCCAGTTTTTTCCATCAATCCTCGAGCAGCAGAAGTTACATGTCTAAAGTAGGCTGGTAAACCCGTAAATCTACCACCATGACTTGGATATGGTTGCAATTCCCTCCTCCAAAAATCTGGAGTGTCTGATGTGAAAGAATAGGTTTCTTCAATTACTGCAATCGGATCTTTGCCAATGACGAATGCTGCTCCTCCAGCAGCAGCAGAATACTCCAAAGCATCTCCCGGCTTACTCTGGCTCGTGTCTGCACCTATCGCTAATCCATACCTTATCATTCCCGATTTTACAAAGCCGATGCACATCTGCATTCCAGCAGTTCCTGCTTTACATGCAAATTCCAGATCAGCAGAGAAAAAGTCGTTTCCAACTCCTAAAGCCTCTCCAACGATTGTAGCTGTAGGTTTTACAGCATAAGGATGGCTTTCCGAACCAACATAGATTGCTCCAATGTCCTTTGGATCTATGTTGGCTCTATAAACGGCTTCTCTCGCAGCCTCAACGGAGATCGTTGCTGTATCTTCATCAACATCTGGAACCGATTTTTGATAAATTCCCAACCCACTTTTTATCGCTTCTGCACTCTCTCCCCAAACCCTTGCGATTTCTTCTACCTTAATTCTATAAATCGGAATGTACGTTCCATAAGAAACTATACCGACTTTCATCTTACATTCCTCCTTATAGCTTTGATCATCTCATCTAATTCCATACTTGTAACGATCAATGGAATTTTCTCAACTTCAGCTATTTTCAACGCTATTTCATCAACTTCATTGGCCTTTAAATTATGCAAAACAACAACAGCAGGCTTTAAATTCGCCACCCTTACAGCAACGAGCGGAGATCTACCAGTTGAGACTTTAGTAAACACTAACGCCCTTTCATTTGTCAATCCGTAGAGTTTGTAAAAATCGTAAGAATTTAAGGTCAATATCGCTTTAATGCTATCAACAATTGTATGCCCATTAACATATCTCTCAAAATCGTTTAGCTGCATTCCATCAATGATTTCAGCAAATTTTGAGGAATTAATCGACATTTGATACTCCATCATATCGAGAATTACATCCATTTGAAAGCCATCAAAGATTTCCCGATATTTTGAGACAATTTTATAACCCCGTTCTTTATCAATTTCCAATAAGGCTTCTATAACCCTTCTAACGAATACAATACCAGGAGACTTCCTTCTATCACTCTCATAATCACTTATTACTGAGGGTGATAAATTTAGCTTTAATGCAAGATCTTTTTGCGAAATCTCAAAAATCTGTCTCCACTTTCTCAAAGTTTTTCCAGGATGTTCTGAAAACACTATGTCACCCGAGATCTTCTCTGCTAAAAATTTTATGTCCATGAAATTCAATTTAGCAAATCCTATATAAA
>JAGGXN010000195.1 GCA_021163065.1 Archaeoglobaceae archaeon
GTATCATTCGATAGATCGCATTAAGGAGAGAGACGATCCCGTCGAAATGGCTAAATCAACTCTTAACACAATTATAAGCGGTGCAAGAGTTGTTTACGAGAAAATGACAAGAGAAAATTTCGCATTCGTGGCTTTGTTTGTCTAAGATGTCGCTTATGAGGAGTTAAAAAAATTTTGCGAGAGAGAGGAGATAAAGGAGATTGCAAAAGACAACGGATACAAACTGTTTCCAAATCTCGACAGATTCAGATGGATTGCTGAGATAAGAGAAGAAGAATTTAAAGGAAGGAAGAGGAGATTCTATTTATTGAACGAGAACTGGATGCACATGCGTTTGTTCTTAGATGTTCTTTGCAATGGAGATGAATACATTAAAAACGAAGTTAGGATTGTTAGAGAAGTCTTGCTCGACATAATGACCAAATTTTTTGAGAAGGCTGGAAGAGCTACTAGTAGAATGCTCTGGTATGCCCTTGAACACGTAGAATGGCTCAAAAGTAACGGAGTTTACAAGCTCAAAGAGGCTTTGTTCTGGGGTGAAAGTGCATTACATTCAATGCCAGCAAGGGGTTTTGAATTTAGAAAGGCTGTTGAAGACTTATGGAGGAAAGTTGAACACGACGATGAAATAACACTATACGCATCCGCTTATGCTTGGCAGTTGGTTGAATTTGGAAAAGGAATGACATCAACATCTGATGCTGAATCGTATCTTGCATTTGTTGAGCTTGCCGAAAAACTCATGGAAGATGAAACGGACGACGATGTGGTTTTATGTCATAGAGCGGAAACGTACTCATCCATCGCTTCTGGACTGAGTAAATTCGATTTGAAATATAAGAATAAGAATTGTGAGGATTATTTGAAAAAAGCGGAGGAAATGATAAAGAAAATCAAGAGCAAGTCGATGTTAAACGTTGCCAAACGTCGTTTACACATTGGCAAAGCTGTGATTAAAGAAAAGCCGATTGAAAACCTTGAAAAGGCGGAGAATTACTTGAAGGAACTCGAAAAAGTGGGATTGACGGAGAAGATGAAGAGGTATCTCAAACCGCTCGGAGGAGGACCCGATGAGAAGTTTAAAAAAGTTCAGCTAAGGGAATGGCATAAAATTGTTCACGCTGAATTAGGTAGGGCATACATGGATGAGGATGAGCTTGATGAGGCTAAGAGGTATTTTAAAAAAGCCCTCGATCACTCTAAGAATGTTGACGGTAAACTCGCAAGCCAAAGTTATTTGGGTAGGATTAGCGTTATAGAGGATTACAAATTCAAGTGGAACGTTGAAGGAAAAGAATTTACGTTCAAAGATTTGTGGAAGACTTGCAAGGAGAATTTAATAGAACTTACACCTGAATGTATTGCAGGTATATGTGCAGAACATCTGGTTTCTGAAATCGTAAGCGGAGAAAAAATTGAGGAAGAAGAGTTGAAATACGTTAAGCTAGATTCAGATGCGTTCTCTCTGCTAAAAGGAATCGCATGTCTATTCAGATTAATTGATAAACGTAAAGCTGTGAAAGAGCTAAAAAATCTTGAACTGAGAAAATTTGAATTAAAGATTGCCTCCGCAAATGCGGAAGGGAATTATTACAAAGCTTTAGCACTCGAAGAAATCAAGAGTTACGTGGAAGAACTTTACAATTTTTCAACCGATCCATCAAATAGGAGGGATTACGAGATCAGAAAGAGGATCGGAATTGAGATTTGGAGAGAAAGATCGAAGGTCTGGCAGATAACGTTCGATAGTATGCAAGCACTTGCAAGAATTATTATGTTTTACATCGCCAAAGACTTGGAATATGCAAAAAAATTGGCTGAACAAAAAAGTTCAGCGTATTTTAAACTTCCGAACAGACTATTCAAGGAACTCGCAGATGCAATCGAAAGGGAGATGAAGGGCGATGATGCCAAAGAGGACGTTAAAAAAGCCTTTGTAAAGCTGTTTTATTTACATGTCTAAATGCTAAGGATTATATTGTTTGATCACAACATCCAATGAATGCTATGGGTTGAGAAATATAGACCAAAGACAATCAAGGAAGTTGTTGGAGAAAAAAATGTTGTTGAAAAAGTTATTGCCTGGGCTAAAGGCTGGAGTGCTAAAAAAAAGCCATTGCTTTTAGCCGGCCCTCCAGGAACTGGAAAGACATCTTTAGCATTGGCCTTGGCAAATACCCTTGGCTGGGAAGTCGTTGAGTTAAATGCGAGCGATCAAAGAAATTGGCAAATAATACAGAAAATCGTTGGTGAAGGTGCATTCAATGAAACAATAAGCGATGAAGGTGCATTTTTGTCAACAAATGAAGGAAAATTAAAACTCATAATCTTAGATGAGGTTGACAACATACATAAAAAAGAAGACATTGGTGGAGAGAGAGCCTTAATAAACTTAATAAAGAGAAAACCGAGGCAGCCTTTGATTTTAATTGCAAACGAGCCTTACAACCTATCTGCAGAGCTTAGAAATCTTTGTGAGATGGTCGTTTTCAAACGTTTAAATACAAGGCAAATTGTAAAAGTTCTGGAAAAAATATGTGTTGCTGAAGGTATTAAGGCGGATAAAAAAGCTTTGGAAGCTATCGCAAAAAATTCTGGTGGTGATTTGAGAGCGGCAATAAACGATTTACAGGCAGTTGCTGAGGGAAAATATGAATTGAGACTGAAAGATGTTGTAATTGCAAAAAGAACTCAGGAAACTGATGTATTTAAGGTTATGCAGAAGGTATTCAAAAGCTACAATCCTGCAGTTTATAACGAAGCTATGCTTTTAGATGAATCGCCAGAAGACTTTATAGATTGGATTGACGAAAATTTGCCTTTAGAATATAAAGGCGTAGATTTGCTTAAAGGCTATCTCGTTTTATCGAGAGCAGACATATTCTTGGGAAGGGTTAGAAGGAGGCAATTCTACAGGCTGTGGAGATATGCGAGTTATTTAATGACCGTCGGCGTTCAGCAAGTTAAGTCTGAAAGGAAGGGAGGATGGACTAAATACAGAAGACCTTCAATGTGGCAAATGCTCTTTTATACAAGAGGAAAAAGAGAGAGACTAAAGAAAGTTTTGGCAAAGATATCGAAATATTCACACCTATCAACAAAAAAAGCTTTGGCTGAGATGCTTTTTACAGTTAAATTCTTGCTAATAAATGAAGAAATTGAAAAAGCTGCTAAAATTGCTGCTTTTTACGATTTCAGCGTTGAAGATCTAAATTTTTTAGTTGGTGAAGAAAGAGCAAAGGAGTTGGAAGATTTCATCAAAAAGCACAACTTGCATAGGGTCGATGAAAGCGTTGACGTATTCGATGCTTTTACAATCGAGAAAAAGGAGGAAAAAAAGGAAAAGAAAGAGAAGAAAAAAAGTAAAGAAAAAGAAGAGAAGGATGAAGAAAAATCTAAGAAGAAAGGAAAGAAAAGAAAGAAATCCAAAGATTTAACCTTGGACTTCTTTTCATAATTCAAAGGATTGCAACCAATTTGGAATTACACATTCAAAACCCCTTTCCTTCAACGCTTCGGCAAGCATAAAGTTCTTGTCAAATTCACCATGAACAACAAAAATTTTATCAGCATCGCTACTACTGCTCCATTTTATTAAATAATCCCTACCAGCATGGGCTGAGAATCCATTGATAGTGTATACCTTAGCCTTTACAACTATGCTCTCACCATAAATCCTGACTTTCTTAGCACCATCAACAATTCTCCTACCTAAGGTTCCCTTAACTTGGTAACCCACAAAAACGATGCTACATTCCCTTCTCCACAAATTGTGCTTTAAATGATGTTTAATCCTTCCCCCATTGCACATTCCACTTCCAGCAATTATTATTGCTCCACTTTTTATTTCATTTATTTCCTTTGATTCTTCAACGCTCTTTGTAAACCTTAAATTTGGAATGTAGAATGGATTCTTTTGCTTAAATTCTTCTAAAGTTTCTTCATCGTAAAGTTCTGGATATTTTAGAAAAACTTGAGTTATGTCGATAGCCAATGGGCTGTCGAGAAATACTTGACAATCTGGAATTTCTTGCGAGTAATAAAGCTTATGCAAAACGTAAAGGATTTCCTGCGTTCTTTCTAAGGCGAAGGAAGGAATTATCACATTTCCTCCCCTTTCAAAAGTATCGTTTATTGCATTCTTTAATTCTTCAATAGATTCTTCAACACTTTTGCGATTTCTATCTGCATAAGTTGATTCCACAATTAAATAGTCTGTTTTGCTTGGAAGTTCAACATCCTTCACAATTAACTTGTTAGGCTCGCCGATATCTCCAGAAAATGTAATTCTCTTATCTGCATCAATTTCAACAAAGGAAGATCCAAGAATATGTCCAGCATTTCTGAATTTTACTTGCATGTCGTCTATGTAAAATTCATCTTTGCATATCCATTTAAGTTTAAAGCACTTTTCAGCATCCTCAACAGTGTACAACGGATCTACCTTTGGTAAACCTTTCCTTAAATTCTTCTTCGTTTGCGTATAAGCTTCTTCTTCCTGAATCTTTGCCGAATCGTATAGCATATGCTTTGCCAAATCTTTTGTTGCCTTTGTTGAATAGATTTTTCCATTAAAACCAGATTTTACAAGCTTTGGAAGCAAACCGATGTGATCTAAGTGGGAATGTGTAATAATAACGTAATCAATTTCTGAAGGGTCAAAGGGAAAATTTCTGCGATTTCTTTTCTCAACCGATCCTTGAAACATTCCAATGTCAA
>JAGGXN010000143.1 GCA_021163065.1 Archaeoglobaceae archaeon
CTAACACTCTCTATTCCACTAAATTCTTTCTTAACTTTCTTAGCTTTCTTATCCTTTGGCAAATACAAGAATTTGTTGCTACCACATTTGCAACCTTTAAGTATTTCAGGATCACCATCTTTATATTCTTTCCCACACCTCGTGCATATGTGTGGCATAATAAACACCTAACCAAGCTGAACCAATGCTGTTATCAAGTCTTCTTTCTTCTGAATTGTCTTAAGTCTATTTGCTGGACCTATGACTGTTAACCTGCCTTTTTTGCCCTTAAACCTACCGAAAAATGATTTTTCTTTCTGAGGATAAGTCTCAATCTCAATCCCAATAAAATTCTTATGATCTATCTCAAGCATTGTCAACTCTATCAGCTTAGCCTCTTCTTCTGGCGTTAATCCTGATTCTAAGACGACAATTTTCCCATCTTTAACACTTTCAAGAATCATTCTAAGCTTTTCCATCGAAGCCATTTTATCAAGCTTATCCTTTGAAATCAGATTCAATTGTACGCCTTCCATATTTATCACCCAAATTTATTGGCCATGGACTTATACAACTTATCAATGTTTAATCCTTTCAAAGCTGATACTGGAACTACAGTATGCTGGGGAAATGCTGACTTAATTCTTGCAGGTGATGAATTTGGCAAATCAATTTTATTTGCAACAATTATCATGGGCAAATTTCGAGCTTCAATATTTCCAACAATCGTAACATTTACTTGCGTAAATGGATCTTGAGTTGAGTCCATAACCAAAAGTATCCCATCCAAATCATCTAACCATTTTATAGCCTCAATAACACCCTCAGTGGCTTCTTTAGCCCTTTTCTTTGCTTCTTCCTCACTTAAACCAAATTTCATAAAATCATGGAAGTCTATTTTTGTTGCCAATCCAGGAGTGTCAACTATATCTAAAGTTAAAGATTTTCCGTCAACCTCTATTTTAACTCCTTCTCTAAGAATAGCCCTCCTCGTTTCATGAGGTATTTCTGTTGCCAAACCCATAACGTCCCCAGCCCAGTCTTTCAAGATTCTGTTTGCAAGCGTTGTTTTTCCAGCATTTGGAGGGCCATAAATACCTATCCTAACCTTTTCTTTTTTTAAAAATAGATTGACTATGAAGCCAAATTTTTTCTTTAAACTTACTATTATTCCCATGTACCCACCCCTAATTGAGCTTTAAATATTTATACAACACACATAGTTAAAACTTGTGCTTTTTATTTTTGAAATTTTAAAATTTTTTAAAGTTGTGACGAGTTCAAAAAAGTTTAAAAAATAAACCAAAAGTTTTTAATCTATTTTGGATATTAAACTTTTATGAAAGGGGTGGTAAAATGCTAAACTTTGTAACGGGAATTGTAGCATTAATCATCACCGGCATTGGCGTTGGATTTGCGAGTGGTTT
This sequence comes from Archaeoglobaceae archaeon, assembly GCA_021163065.1. Taxonomy (GTDB): domain Archaea; phylum Halobacteriota; class Archaeoglobi; order Archaeoglobales; family Archaeoglobaceae; genus B5-G16. The sequence continues at coordinate 1,407 of JAGGXN010000143.1, forward strand.
ACTCGGAGTTGGTGGCTGCTTTATAATGATACCCGTCCAATACTGGGTCTACACTGGATTGGGCATCGATCCAAAAATGGCAATTCTCACAGCTTTTGGCACGAATCTTGCTGTTGTTTTCCCAACGGCTATAAGCGGGGCTACTGGACACAGCAGACGTGGGGCTGTGTTATGGAGGGCTGCCGTAATCTTAGGCATAACGGGAGCTATAGGTGCTGTTACAGGCTCGGTCATCGCTACACATTTACCGGCAAATGCTTTAAAGATAGCTTTCGGGCTTGCAATACTCTTGGGAGCTATCAGAATGCTCACAGCAAAGCCACCAAAAGTTGAAGAAGAACCAAACGAAAATCCAGCAACGCTTGCAGTATGGGGCATAGTTCTCGGTATAGCCACGGGCATAATAGGGATTGGTGGAGGGGTGTTAATGGTTCCAGTGATGGCCGTAGTTCTCAGATTCGGCATACATAAAGCTGTCGGAACGTCGACAGCTGTAATGATCTTCACATCCCTCGGAGGTTTAGTAGGCTATATCATAAATGGCATCAATGCGGGAATTTTTGGTCACTATCCGATTGGATACCTAATAGGTTACTTCAATCCCGAATCTTGGCTTGCTCTCGCTGCGACAAGCGTTCCAATGGCTCAGGTGGGGGTTAGAGTTGCACACAGATTGCCTGCAAAGCAGCTGAAGTATATTTTTGTCATAGTAATGATATATATGGCTCTGAAGATGATCGGTGTGTTTGCATGGCTTAAACTTCCAATTTGAGGTGGTTGTTATGCTGGGTAAAGTCCTATTTGCGATAGATTTTTCAGAATGCTGCATGAATAAAGTGATATCCTTTTTAGATAAAATACAAGAATCGGTTGACGAAATTTTAGCTGTTCATGTAGTTGACGAGAAAGAAATAAACACAATTGTGATAAACGCTGTTTGGATAGGAGAAACTACCAGAGAGTTTGAAGATGAAGTAAGGGCTAAGCTGAAAAACAAAGCTCTGGAGGAGATGGAAAAAGTTAAAGAAATACTTGAGAGGAATGGTTTCAAAGTTAAAACTGTAGTTACCGAAGGAAATCCAGCAGAAAAAATTGCAGAAATAGCAGAAAAAGAGAATGTTTCACTTATTGTAGTAGGTTCGCACGGAAAGAGTAATCTCAAATCTGTTTTCTTAGGATCAGTTTCAGAAGGCGTTGTAAGGTTAGCCAAAAAACCCGTAGTGATAGTTAAAAGGGATGCCACTTTTTGAAGTGATACCATGCAATTTGATACGTGGTTTGGTGTTCCAAGAAAGAAAATTCCATGGTATCCAAAGATAGATTCAGCTAAATGCATTGGTTGCGGTCTATGCGTTGCAATTTGCGGTAGAAATGTTTACTCGTATGATTTCGCCGATAGAAAGAGCGTTGTTATTAGACCCTACAACTGCTTAGTTGGCTGTACAACCTGTAGCAATCTTTGCCCATCCGGAGCGATAGAATTCCCGGATATAGGCATTGTAAAGGAAGCGATCAGAGAGTATGGAATTTTCAAAGTTGTTAAAGAGATTCTAAAAGAGAGAGTTGAAGAATTCGTCAAAAACGCTGAAAAATACGGTAAAGATTAATCTTCAATTTTTTTTACTTTTTAGAGATTTTAGAGAGTTATTTAACGAGTTGAAGCCTAAAATTGTTTTTGTTGATGCTAAAAAACAGATTTAAACTTTAAAAAATTAAAATAGAAAAATAGGTCAAGTAGTGATACAAGAGCGCTAAGATCTAAAAAATCAGCTTATATCTCCGCAAGAGCAAAAAAGCTCGTTTACTGCATCAAGCAAATCTTCAAAGCCTGTTTTATTTAAAGCTGAAATGCTTATCTGCCTGTAAGGTAAACTCGTGTATTCAAAGAAAAATAGCGTTTTTTCAAGCAATTCCGACAAAACTCCTGGTTTATGTTTCAATTCCTCAACTATTTCATCAAAACTTTTTAGCTCAACTAAATCAGATTTGTTGAATACGGTCAGCGTTGGCAAAGATGTTCTTAAGGAAACTATAACATTCTGCATCAAAATTGAAACATAATTTTCAGGATTGGACGCCACTTCTGAGTCAACGAGGAAGATACAGCATTTAAATTCCGGTATATGTTCAACGATCTTTTCTCCAGTTTTTGAATAAATAAAAAGTTCCATCTGCCCAGGGGTGTCGAACAAAACAAAATCTCCTTTGATGATTAACTCTTCGATGTAATCGCTTGCAATCTCAACAGATTTAATTAACGCCCCATTTATACCCAACTTGTACTTTTGCATAACGTCTTCCGTTCTCACGAATTCTCTTATATCTGCCTCAGCTTTGTAAATTGGGGATGTTGCAGGGTCTAAGTTAACAGCTTTAACATTATAACCTTTATCAATTAAAAACTCCTTAAACGATTTGACAAATACACTTTTACCGCTGGCTGCTGGGCCAACTACTACTATGTTCATGTCTTGATTTAGAATATTTTCTATTTGAAGTTTAGCTAATGTGGTGTGTAGTGCAAAATCGTTTAAAGAGCTACAAACAGTTTTATTTCTCACTAAAAATGGCAAACATAAGAAAAATTACCAAATACAACTTTTTAATTTCCAATTTTTACACGACAACAATATTTTAAATTTATTTAAGCAAACCAAATACGCCAGAAGAAATTTCTAATAGATAATTCACCCTTGACAGTACATTGTCCATTTTTCAAAGCATTTAGTATTGATTTCTCATTAATAGCATTTTCAAGTACGACTATTCCCTTTCCAACAAATTTAGCCTTGTGAGCATCACTACCAGCTGTTATACCTTTACTATATCTTTTCCTAAAATAATTTGACAGGGTGTTGAATGCTGGGGGGCTTCTCGCATTGAGAATTTCTATACAATCTACGATCTTGAAAAATCTGAGTTTGCAAGCCCCGTGCCTGTAAAACTGGAATGGATGAGCCAAGGAAGTTATCCCACCAAGTTTTTTTACAATTTCAACGGCCTCAACTAAATCTATCCCCCCATCAACGTCCTTATCAATCCCATAGGCCAATAAATGACCTTGTGCTGTGGAAATTTCAACCCCTCTCACTACAACTATCGGCAGATTCTCCTCTCTGACTATCTCAAGAGCTTCAAGCGAGCCGTTTACGGTGTCATGATCAGTTATTGAAATAACTTTGAGTCCCTTAGCTATTGCAGCCTCTATGATTTTTCTAACACTACTCTTTCCGTCGCTGTGATTTGAATGAATGTGCAAGTCTGCATTGATCAACCTCTCACCTCGTAATGTTTAACACAAATAGTCGTAATTGAACAAACAGTATAAAAAGCTCAGTATCCAAGAAACATCACAGTCAAAAGTACCTATCCATTTAGCTACAAGTCCTTAGGTGGTTTAAGTCCAAAAAGTATTAAATTCGAGAATGACTTGCTCTGTTGAAAAAGAAGGTATGTCAAAGTATGCTAAGCATAGCAATAAAAAGAAACGAAGAAGTGCAAGCTCTGGCAGTCTTTTGCAGTTTTTAACATCCATTTTCTGTTTTGTTGAAAAATAAAAGATAAAAAGATTAAACTACATCAAGCACCTTGCAATTTTGCAGCTATACAAGCATTCACTACATGAAGGTTCGTTTGTGTAGCAATCAATGTTTTTCTCAGCATACCAACATCCACGAACATACGGGCAATCAGCACACCATGGAAAGTTTTCCATGTCATGCCTTAATTTTTCAAAATAGACAAAAGCCTCAAAGATTTTATCCAACTCTTGACGATTTAAGTCAGCAAAAGTGTATTGTTCAACTAACTTTTTATGGCTGTTTACGAATTCATTGTGCGTGTAAGCAAAAAGCATACACGGCGAGATTAATCCATCAGCCCTAACAAACATTCCTTTTTTATAAGGGCACTCTCTATTCTTGGAATCTCCAAAAAATTCTGGTTTAATCAATTCAACACCATAGGATTTTGTTATATCCTCTATTTCTTCAAAAACCTTTTCAGCCTTGTATGCAAGCTCAATCCTATCTTTTGAATCGAATATAGATAGTAAATTCAGGGAGTAGCCTGCTCCGTATATTTTTTCTAATAATTTTTTATATCTTTCAGCTTTACCTTTCGATAACCCTTTAATCGCCTCAATCAAAAAAGTTTCATCCAACTCCTTAGTCAATTCAACGTTTCTTTTACTACATTCAAAGTAAACTGATTTTTTATAGATGCTTTCATTTGGTGCTACAACGTTTGTAGCAAGAAAATCTAATCCATTTGATGCTGCAATCTCTGCGAGATCACGAATTTTAGATAGATTATCTTTCGTAACAACAACTTGCATAACACCTTTGCCATCTAAAATCTTTAATTTGTCAACTATTTTACTAAATTTCAAACCCTTTCTAACTCTCTCATCCAAATCTGCAGAAATTCCAACTTTATCTACCAATTCAACAACTTCTTTGAAGTTTTTATCAACCATTCCATTTGTGCTGATCGTTAACTTACCATCAATTGAACTTATGATTTCCTTTATATTTGGATGCAAGAATGGCTCACCATAACCGTAGAGGATATACTCCTTGAATCCATCTAATTTTTCAACTAAATTAGACTGGATAAATTTACCATTCAGATTTTTACCCAAACAATATTCACAACTTAAGTTACATTTGCTTGTAATCTCTATCTGAACTTTTTCCATTTTCACGTTTATCCTCCAGCTATTGGTGGAAAAACAGATATTTTTGAATTATCCCTCAAATTTTCAATCATTTCATCCTTAATGTTTCTGCCATTAACCAAAATTATTCTATCTTTTCTAAAATTTCCATTTTCATCAAAAATTTCCTTAAGAAAGTCTTTTCCAAGTTTTTTGGCAGCATTCAAAAAAGCCCCTTTTAACGTTCCATCACATTCAATTTCAATTGACTTTCCATATTTCTCCCTTAAGGTTGCAAAAAATTCGATTTTTACTTTCATAAAAATAAAAAATTAAGGAATGTCTAATTCTTTTAATTTTTCTTCCGTAGGCTTCCCATCAACCCAACCTCTAAGCTTGTAGTACTCTTCCTTCATCTTATCCAGTTCAACCACATGTCCTTTTGCAACACCGTCTGGCAAAGGTTCCGTTAACAGCCTTTTTGGTAATGTATCATCCTTTCCATCAAAACCGTACTTGTTAATAATCAATCTCTCAAGATTGTAGATTCTTTCACCTATTTTCATTATCTCATCAGCATTTAAATCCCAGCCTGTAACATAAGAAAGCAATGGGGCATAGTCTTCAGCACCTAAAGCAAAGGTCGTAAACAGGCAATTTACTGTTGAATTAACGACGCATGTAAAGTCCTGGAATGCTTTGACCCACACAGCTTTCCCTTCATAGCTCAACGGATCAATCTTTTCAGGCAATCCAACAATCTCTGGTGCAACTGTGTAGCCTGTAACATGACAACCTCCTCTGTTTGCTGTAGCATAAGTCAAACCAATTCCCTTGATTGCTCTCGGATCATAAGCTGGCATTTCCAAGCCTTTAACGCTCATAGACAAGTCAGGATTGCCAAATATTTCAGCAAGTCTTTTACTTCCCAGTGCGAGATACTTGCCAATTCCAGATTTGTATGCTGTTCTCCAAACAGCCTCCACCATCGCAGCAGCATTTCCAAATGACAAATCTAAGCCTTGTAAATCCTCATCTTTAATGTAACCTTTTTCATACAACTCCATTGCACATGCAATTGTTGAACCCATTGTTATTGTGTCTAAACCCAACTCATCGCAGAGATGGTTTGCCTTAATGATTGCTTCTAAGTTAATCACTCCAGTGTCATTACCCAAAGACCATATTGATTCATACTCCGGCCCTTCAGTGTTGAATATCTGAAATGCTCCAACTTTAACTTCAGTAGCTCTACCACATGCTATTGCACAACCCCAGCATGCCACTTGTTTTCTTAAATATTTATCAGCCAATGTCTCTCCACTAATCTCATCAGCCCTATCATGATAAGCGGTTTGCTAGTTTTTAAACGGCAATGCTCCAGAATTGTTAATTACGTTGACCAAAACAGCCGTTCCGTATTTAGGCAATCCCTCTCCAGTCACAGGATTTTGCTTGATCTTCTCCAATGCCTTCTTTGATTCTTCCTTAAACTCATCTGGTTTTGCAACCTCTGGCCTTTGATTTCCAGCAACAACAATAGCTTTTAACATCTTTGAACCCATAATCGCCCCAACACCCGTTCTTCCAGCGGCTCTATGTTCTTCGTTTATTATGCATGCAAAATTAACCAAATTTTCCCCTGCTGGACCGATGCATGCAACACTACATTTATCAACCTTCTCACTCAAAATTCTGGTTGTATCAAATGTATTTCTGCCCCAAAGGTGTGTTGCATCCTTTAATTCTGCATCACCATCAACGATCTCCAAATACACGGGCTGCTCAGCTTGTCCCTCAATCACTATTATGTCGTAGCCTGCAAACTTCATGAATGGACCAAATTTTCCACCACTGTTGGCTGATGCTACACCATTCGTTAATGGACTTCTCAAAGCCATTACGTGATATCTACCAGGTTCCGGAAATCCAGTAACACCTGTTGCAGGGCCTGTGGCAAAAATCAAAACGTTTTCTTCGCCAAATGGATTAATATCTTTTGCAGCAATACCTTCTTTCTCGTAAGACCTTAGATATTGATAAAGCAAATACGTTGCATAACCTTTTCCACCCAGATATTTTTTAGCAACATTTTCATCTATTGACGTTGTTTTTAATGTACCATCGCTCAAATTTACGTTCAAAATTTTACCCACATATCCTTTCATAAATTAGTTTTAGTTTTGATGTAATATAAACTTTTAGTCGATATGTACATTAGAACATATCAATAGAAAAAAATCATGTGGAAAAAAATTAATTATTAAGAAAACAAGAATAGTTGATTAAATGATAGGAACAGTTTTTGCGGTAATTTCATCAATATTTTGGGGATTCAATGGAATTCTGTTGCGAAAAGGGCTTAAGGAAGTCGACACCATATCGGGAACCTTTACCGTTGTTTCAACAACCACGTTTATAACAGCTATAGTCGCACTCAAAGATTTGAAAACAACGCCAATTGTTTATGACAAGGTTTTGATGCTCGTGTTGGCTGGAGTAATCTCATACTTTATTGGTAGGCTATTTACTTATTCATCTGTCTCGACAATTGGCTCTTCAAGGGCTTTTTCTGGCACATCTACAAGAATACTGTTTTCCGCAATCTTTGGGGTATTTTTACTGCATGAAATGCTTAGCTTACCAATCTTGTTCGGGACTGTTATGATGATCTTTGGCTTGTACATCTTTTCCACCGAAGGTTTTGACGTCAAAGGCATATATACATCGGTTGCTGGTGGTTTTGCCTACGGACTTGCATCTTTGCTAATAAAAGTGGGAATGCTTAGCAGTGTGTTTGTAAGCGTTTTTATAGCTTCTATCTCAGGTTTAACGTTTCTTGGTATGTTTGCAAAGACGCAAAATCGCCTCAAATTCGTAAAAAACAAATATTTGATTCTATCTGGAACGTCTCTTGCTTTAGGTAACATCTCATATTACTTGGCTTTATCAATGGCACCCCTTGTAATAGTTGTGCCTCTCTCAAATCTTTACCCACTCATAACGACGTTGCTATCTTATTTACTAATCCAAAAACTTGAATACGTTAGTATTAAAACCTTCGTCGGCTCCTTACTGGCTGTCATTGGTTCAATACTGATTGCAATTGGTAAGGTTTGATTTTTGTTTTTTTGTTAATTCTTTATCCTTGACTTTTGATACCTTCAAATTTGCTTTTTGATACTTGAATTATCTTGAATAATTTTGAATGCCTCATCAAACAGTTCACCTCAATTTTCCCCTTCCAAGTGAGGCGAAGATGCCTACAAAGCATAGCAATGAAAAAATTGTGAACGCAAGCTTTACACTTTCGACAAACGAAGAATAGTATTCAGGAGTAATCTCCACTCTACCCATTATGATTGAGAAAACGAGCATTACGAGTGCCATACTTAATATCTGCCCAATCAAACGCATCGTTGCAACGGTAGCAGATGCTATTCCAAAGAATTTTCTCTCAACAGAACTCATTATTGCATTTGTGTTTGGGGAGCTAAACAACCCCAATCCAAAACCGAGAAACATGAGATTTGCAACTATCAAATTGATTGTTGTGGTTGAATCAATCCCAGCAAACACAAACAGGCTTAAGGCTGTCACAGCCATGCCAGCAGATGCAACGATTCTCGGCTCAATCCTGTCAGATAGCCATCCAGCAAAGGGGGCAAAGATTGCCATTAAGACGGGTTGTGCAATTAAAATCATTCCAGCCTGCTGAGGATTTAGGTTTTTGATGTATTGGAGGTATAAACTTAACAAAAAGCCAACTGCAAAAGTAGCAGCATAATTAAGCAGGGCAGCTAAGCTTGATAGGGAAAATGTTAGATTATCCTTAAACAGCCTCATCTCAAGCACGGGATGCTCAATCTTGCTTTCATACAAAACAAAGGCTAAAAGAAGGATTAAACCTACAATTAGGAAATGGATTGCTGATTCTGTCAAACCGTAGATAATTGTGAGTAACATCAAACTGTAAATTATTGAGCCAGTAAAATCAAACTTTTCACCTCTCGCTTCAGCCCACTCACTTTTCAGCTTCCACAAAGCTATTATTAAAGCTAAAATACCTATTGGGACGTTAATGAAAAATACGCTCCTCCACCCAAAGTTTTGCGTTAAATAGCCACCGATAAACGGTCCTAAGCTTAAACCCACATAAACAGCCCCAACGTTGATTCCAATAGCCTTTCCTCTTTCAGCAGGTGGAAAAACAGAAGTTATTATTGCAATAGCAGTAGCAAAAATCATTGCCCCTCCAATTCCTTGAACAACCCTGAAAGCAATCAAAAATTCTGCTGAAGGTGCGATTGCTGAAAGAAGGGAGCCAAGAGAGTAGATAAACAATCCAACAATAAAAACCTTCTTCCTACCCCTTATATCAGCAATTCTTCCAAATGGGACTGAGAAAATGCCTGCAGCGAGTAAATAGGAAGTGGCAATCCATCCAAGAACAATTGCATCTGCTCTGAATTCTTTTCCTATTGGAGGCAAAGCTATGTTTGTAGCAGAGCCCATAAAGGGTGTTAGAAAGGATGCTACTGCTGCTACAAACAAGACTGTTAGCTTTACATTACGCATTTAATCACCTAATACTTTACTTTTACTTTAACTATATCGGTTACCGATAAATAAATTTTTTGAATTGAAATAGAAGCTTTTATAATTGCCAGTTTTTGTTAATCTTAGAGACGTTCTGATAAATAATCAGATTACAAGTCTTCTCATCTTTTCTATGTCATAGCCCTCTGCTTTTTCTTCAATTTTCCTGTTTACCCTTTCCAAGCACTCCCAGGCTTCTCTAACCTCATCAGCCAAACTCCACTCTTCTGGCTTAGTAACGTATTCTTCTCCATTGATAAACTTATACATGTAAACGATGCATCCCCTATATTCCTTGTTGTCCTTAGCCCACCTTGTAAACCTTCCAGGAAAAATTCCAGCTATTTTCCACCCCCTCCTTATACACAGCTTTTGCGTTATGTCATGCCAAGTTTCGAGGAAAGTCGTTAGGTATTCTGCCCCACTCTCCGCAATCTTTTCGGCTATTGCCAAACTAATTCCCAAAGGTACGTGCTGCATTCTGTAGTCTGGAAGTGTTGCAATCATTGAATACTCTATCTCCAAATTTTTGTCATCCTTAGTCAATAAACAGCATGCAACGATTTTCTTAGTATAAATCTCCTCAGCAACAACCATGCAATGCTTCTTTTCATATCTATCCTTCTCCCAATACTCTTCCAATGCCACCTTCTCCTTAATCTCATCAGGATAAAGAACGAAGTCGTAATTTGAGCCGTAAACCTCAGGATATCCAATCCTCCAAACCTCTGCAACTTCATCAACATCAGCCAACTTTAATATCCTTGCCCTAAACCTTCCTTTAAAATATTCTAAGTAAAACTTTGGCCACACCACTTTCTTTTCTCCAATATCTCTCGTCTTACAACTTTTAGCCATCTCCCTAAATGGTTTGTATTTACTCATATCTATCTTTGTCATGGTTTAATGTTTTAATTTTCAAATATAACTATATCGGTAACCGATAAATATCAACATTTTTATATCAACACATGAACACCAACCCGATGCCAAAAGCCGAGAAGTCCAAGAAAAATCAAGTAAAGGGCATTCTAAAACTTTTAATCCTCAAAGAGCTTGAGAAAGACGATGCTACTGGTTACGATTTGATTAAAAAGATTAGCATTAAAACATCAAAAAAGCCCTCTCCCGGCTCAGTTTATCCTCTGTTAAAGGAGCTAACAAATTCAGGTTTTTTGAATGTAAGAGCTGAGGGCAAGAAGAAGGTTTATTCCATCTCTGAGAAAGGCAGAAAGGTTCTTGATGAAATTTCAATACAGGAAAAGGAGGCAATTTTAAGAAAAATCGATGTTTTGAAGGATTCGGGAATTATAAGTGAAGGTGAGGTTGAGGATGTACTTCAATTAATAAACTTTAAAAAGGAGATTTTGATAAAGTTATTTGAACTAAAGAATTGGATGCGCTTCTTAAGGACAATTTCAAAAGCGTTTGAGAATTCGAAGGACGAAGTAGAGAAGATTTTAGATGAAACGATAGAGAAACTTGAGAAGATTGAATGAAGGATTAGATGAAGATTGGACGAATTAGATGTAAATAAACCTTAATCAGATATTTATCTAGTTTGTTATTTTACCTCCTCAACTTTGTCACAGTAGCATATCTTGCAATCTCACTTGTTTTTATTGAAAGCAAATGCTTCTCATCCCCTCCACCTCCATAAACTCTGTCATTCTCAAGAACCCTATCATCAACAAAAACTTTGCATTCA
>JAGGXN010000104.1 GCA_021163065.1 Archaeoglobaceae archaeon
ACCGTCACACTATCTTCTTTATAATGCTTTTGTTCATTTCAATTGTTATCGCCATGGGGCCGTATTCATTTTTGGGAGAAATCTTCGTTTGGGCGTGGTTTAATGTCCCTCATTTCGCCGTCTTCAGAGCAGCAAGCAGATGGGTGATGATAGCTGCTCTAGCTCATTCCTATTTCATTTCGAACCTAGTTTCCTTAGTTAGCAACTATTTACTAAAAAAATCGGAAAAAACGATTCCTACTAATCATTCTAACTTAAATAAGGTAAAGATGGAAAAGAGAAATAGAAAATTCAGGAGTTTCATCCTTCCCTTCGGATCAAACACACTTAACTTTAAGAAAGTTAAGAAGTTCGCTAAATTTTCAGGCATTTTTCTAATTCTAATAATACTTATTTCCGGATTCGTCTCATGCGCTTTTCTTTTCAGTCAAGGTTTGCAAGTTCATAGACTGCCTAAACATTACATTGCGCCTTATTACTGGATTTCCAATCAAACTGGGGACTTCAAGATAGTTACAGTTAATAACAGTCCAGCGGAATGGGAGTGTCTTGAAGCTGAAACAGATTTTGCCTTCCCCGGCATGCTAACTGAAATTGGATGGTGGCATGATATAGGATATGAGAGCCCATTTATACATGACAAGCCAGTATTGCAAGATGGTGGTTGGAGCTTCCCATCGAGATGGTTTGTAGATTACTTGAGATTCAAAGTTGCACGTCAGTCACTTACCGAAAATCTGTTCAAAATATTGGGCATCTTTGGATACAAGTATATTGTAATTCCATGTTATGCAAAAGAAAGAATACGTGAATTTTTCATGAAGCAAAAAGGAGGAGAAATAGTGTACAACTGCTCCAACTCTTTAATTCTAGAAAACAAGTTCTATACGCCAAGATTCTTTGCTGCAAAAGAAAAATCCATAGTAGTTGGAGGATTAGAATCGTTTCTCACATTAACAAAAATGGAGAATTTTAATTTTTCAAGGAACGCCCTATTTTTCGGCGATAAAAATGAAGTGATTCTAAAAGAATGCTCGTTTAAAGATTATGATTTCTTGATATTTGTAAACAGTGATATTCTCGATTTGATTATGCTTTCAATGAAGGATTCCCTCATTAAAGCGTCAGACTATGGATTTAAAAGCATTAATTACACAAAATATTGGGTTAAGTGGCTTTCTTGGAGAACTGCTGGAGGCTTTGTTTACTGGGGGGATGTCCTTACAACCAACGGGAAAAACATCGTTAAAATTCCATTCAATCTAGAAAAAGATGGAAATTACACTCTTTGGATACGTATAGCCTTCGCACCTCACAGAGGAAAGCTAACAATAACTCTAGATGAACTGTTTGAAAGGAAGATAAAAACTGAAGCAAATTTCTGGTCAAAGCTGCAGTGGATAAACCTAACATCTCTAAAGCTAAAAAGGGGCTCACATATAATAACCATTAAAAATGACGGAACGGGCTTTAACGATATAGATGCAATCGCAATAATTGAAAACTCAAAATTCCAAGAACAAAAAAGAAAAATTTTAGAAGCAATAGAAAATAGTGAATTTTCCATTCTATATTTAATCGAAGCTGAAAATAACTTTCTAAAAACCCTTGATTCCGTATGGAAATCCGAACCTTTCCCCTATAATGACTGTCTGATTTACCCGCTTGAGAAAGGGAAGAATATAGCGTATTTAGGAAATGTTTCTGCAAGCAGCGAAAGCGATGCACACATGGCCAGAAATGCTGTAGATGGAGATTTAACTACGCGTTGGGCTTCTTTGAAGGGGTTGCCGCAGTGGATACAAATTGAATGGGAAGAGAAACAGAAGATTAGGGGAGTTAAAATTAATTTTGAATGGGCATATGCGAGAGAGTATGCAATTCAAGTATGGAATGGTACAGCATGGATTAACTGGCTGACGGTAAAAGAAAACAATGAATATAAAAGGATTCATGTTTTTCCCCGAGCAGTTGAAACAGACAAGATTCGAATATTATTTACAAATGCTCCGGCATACAATATGGTAAGTATATGGGAACTTGAAGTCTACAATGAACAGATAGTAACTGAGAAAACGAAAATTTACATCGTAAGAGAGGGAAATTACCAGTTTTTCGCCAGAGTCTTTAAAGGGCCGCAGTATGGAGTTTTACATTTGGCGGTGGACGATAAAATCCTTAATGCTTCATGCTACTCGGAGAATTTGGGCTTCGAATGGCTGAATCTTGGCAGTCTTTATTTGGGCGAGGGGGAGCATGAAATTGGGATAGGTGCCACGGGAGATGTAGAACTTGATCTTATAGCTGTCGCTTCAACAAAGGATGGAAAACAACTCGATTCATTAGCCGAACTTTTTCAAGAGAGCGCAGAAAAGCCTGTTGTTAGTTTTGAGAGGATAAATCCCTGCCTATACAAAGTGCATGTGGAGGCTGAAGAACCCTTCATTCTGGTCTTTTCAGACTCTTATCATCCATTATGGAGAGCTATACTTGATGATGGAACGGAAATTAAGCCAGTCAATCTCTATCACATTGTAAATGGATTCTTTATAAATAAGACTGGGAAGTTTGATTTGACTGTGCGCTTTATTGGCCAAGACTATGTAGATTTGGGCTTTAAAGTTTCGCTGGCCACATTTATTGTAGTTCTCGTTTTGCTGGCAATTCCGGAGAGAACCTATTTGAAGATTAGAAAGAAAATTGTAGATTTAAAAAGGGAGGATTATTCGTAGGCAATCTTAAC
>JAGGXN010000136.1 GCA_021163065.1 Archaeoglobaceae archaeon
GCTTCAGCATTCATTTTAGGATTAAAGCTATTGAATCCAACGCCAATCCAAATAGTTATAGAAGGTCAGAGTGTATCTATTACCCAACTCCCGGGATTTTTCACGCTTGAGGATGTCATAATTATTGTAATAGCTTCTATTATCCTTGGTGTCAGCGGAACGTATTTGCTTTTCTTTGATTTAGCTGAGAAACCCGCTGGCAAACTGGTGCTTGAGGAAAGAAAAAGGAAATGGGAGGAAATAGCAAAAACACTAAAGGAGGATGAGCGAAAGATATATCAAGCGATAATTGAGGCTGGCGGAATTATAGAACAAAGTGAACTTCCAGAAAAAACAGGAATTTCTAAAGCAAGCGTTAGTAGGACTCTGGATTTGCTTGAAAGCAAGGGTTTGGTTGAAAGGAGAAGGAGAGGGATGGGAAATATTGTTTTGCTGAAATAAATAAAATTTAGTATAATTAAAAAAACATTATAAAAAGAATTCAAAGTAGGAGGAGAATATGAAAAATAAAAACTGGATTCCAGGATTCATAGCATTGACTGTTGTTTGTTTGGTAGGAATTGGTTTGACCAGTTATTATTATTCTTAATAGCAGTTGAAAGTAGAACAAGATGAGAGAAGTCCATTTAGCATTTGGATTGTGGAGGAAGTTTTACCTCATGAGAAGGCTGACAAGATAAGGGAAATTTAAAGAAAGTACACAGTTGCGATGGTTGGAGATGGTGTAAACGACGCTCCTGCTTTAGCTCAAGCGGATGTTGGCATTGCCATAGGAGCTGGAACAGACGTAGCTGTCGAAACAGCAGATGTAATTCTTGTTAAAAACGATCCAAGGGATGTTGCAGACGTCATAAAACTTTCAAGGAAAACGTATTCAAAGATGTTTCAGAACTTGTTATGGGCTACTGGATACAATACTTTTGCAATTCCACTTGCAGCAGGTGTTCTGTACAATTATGGAATCTTGCTCACCCCAGCAGCTGGAGCGTTACTTATGAGTTTAAGCACCGTGATAGTTGCGATGAACGCAAGGTTACTCAAGATGTAGGTTCATAATAGCTTAATCAAATAATCTAATTTTTATCTAAAAATTAATCAAAAATTTTGAATATGAAAATTTAATCTAATTATGAGCCTTTCCAATCAAATCAGATAACTTTTCCTTAGTCCACCTTGTATAGGCTATTAAGCTCTCCTTCAAGCTGTAAAAGTATCTTGAGCTGTAAAAAATAGCCGACCCTATTTGAACTGCAGTTGCTCCGGCAAGCATGAATTCAACAATATCTTTCCAAGTAGTTATACCGCCGACACCGACTATTGGAATGCTTAGCTCTTCATATAAATCCCAAACACATTTCAAAGCTATTGGTTTTATTGCTTCGCCGCTCACACCACCGCTGATGTTGCTTAAAATTGGCTTTCTGCTCATTATGTCAATAGCCATACCCTTTAATGTGTTTGTTACAACAATTGCATCAGCCTTGCCTTCTTCAGCAGCTTTACCGATTTCAACAACGTTTGTCATTGCAGAAATCTTTGCGAAAACCGGTTTTTTGGTCTTTGATTTTACCATGGAAACAATTTCTTTAACCAATTCAGCGTCACTACCAATTTCTAAGCCAGCTTTTTTAATGTGTGGGCAGCTTAGGTTCAATTCAAACGCATCTGCCATGGGGAAAAATTTAGTTAATTCAGCGAATTCTTCGGCTGAAAAAGCATAGAGACTTACAATTAGCGGAGCGATCTTCACGTATTTTTCAAGTTCTCTAGCAAAACTTTCCGCATTTGGTGAGGCTAAACCAACAGCGTTGATTAAACCATGGGCATAGTTGATAACTGTGGGATTTCTATAGCCTTCTCTTGCATGTAAGCCAACGGATTTTGTTACTACTGCTCCAGCATCTTCAGCCATTCTGTATAGAGATGACGATTTACTGCCCAAGATACCACTTGCAAGTACCATCGGATTTTTTAGCTTTAAATTGCAAAGCTCAACCTCAAGCATTGGCAAGACTTTATTTACAAGAATATAAACCTTAGCTTGTTGCTCACAAAACCAGATGCGTATTTAAACAATAGTAAAAAAGCCGAATAATAAAATTTGTATAGTTTTTGCTGTTCAAAACTTTTGAATTAATCATATTGCACCTTTCCAGAAAAATTTGCTTCAGAAGTTCTTTATTTGAATTTGAAATTAAAGTTTTAACAAGCATCGAATTAACGCATCCAAAGTTTCTTGTTACATCTTTAACCAGTTTGGATTAAAGTATAACTAAACAGGTTTTTATTCTTTTTTATTACAAACTTTTTTAAACTCTTTATCTATGGTAGTCAACTTAAGTCATCTAAAACTTTTTTAATCGCTAAATATTCCAATTTTGATTGAGGTTTAACAACCCTCTTGATCGGATTTGCGAATAGAATGTTTTTATCGATACACCACTCTAAAGCATCGTTTAAACTTTTGTATTTTACTCCATCTTCCTTGATGGTCTCAAACAAATCCAACACTAACTTGAAGGTTTTCTCATCTCTTTTTTTAAGTTTGTACAAGCCATCCAATATTTGTCCACATCTGATTTCTAAAGAGTCTTCACAGAATTCTTCAAGGGTATCTTTGTTTTCTATGGCTTTGATGAGGTAAACAGGTTTTCCGCCGAAGTAGTTCCACGCAAGATCAATTTCTTCATCGTCAAAACTGTATTTTCTCAGAAAACCAACTGTAGTTTCATAATCAAAATCGTCGACAAGCATGTAATCGGCTCTACCTTGCAACATCGCTTCGCTGTAGATTCGTTCCACAAACAAACTATCAGAAGTTAAGCAGAACACATGGCAGATGTGTAACTCCTTGGTCAGTCTTACAAATAGGTTGAAAAGCTTGTAAATAAGTTTTCCATCTATTTCAATGTCCTTTATAACCTGCAACTCATCTAAGATAAAGATCGGTCTCTTCTCTTTAGCGATGTCTGAGATATAGTCCTCTATAAACTCAAAAACATCCTCTGTTTTTCTCTTAGCCAAGATCAAATCTATAGTTCCTTCAGAAACAGGTATTCCCCTAGTGGATAAAAACCTCGTTGTCGTTTTCAATATCTCCTTCAATATTTCCTCCCTTTTCCTCTTCTCAAATTTGAACAGAATCCTTGTAAAATCTTGATAATCCGTTATAAATTTTCCCCTCAAGTTAACATAAAACACCACGTAATCTTTCCCCAACCGCCTGATAAACTCTTGAATTAAAGCAGTTTTACCAGAATTTATTGGGCCAAAGATGAAGTAAATCGTGTGTGGTTCAAATTCTGCTATTTTCATGAGTCTTTTTAACTCTTTCTCCCTGTTGTGAAATTCCACCTTAATCACCCATTCTGAATAATTATCTTTTCATTAGAGTCTTTTAAGTTCTTCGTATTTACTAACTTGTTCAATCAATGCTTTTAGTTTTCTTAATCAACTTTTTATTCCTTTTTCATTTCCGCAATTCATCTAAATGTTTATAATTTTTATAAAATATCTTCGATTGCATTTCATTGCAGTTTGCTTCAGCTTTAAAAGAACAATTTACTTGACAAACTGCATGAATTGTCCATATTTTAAACTCACATCAAACGTATTTGATACGATTTAATCAAAATCCAATCAATAAAAATTTTAAAGCTGTTAACCAAGCATAATGCGATGGGCAGTGTAAAAGATTTAGTTGTTCTAAAAGAGGCAAAAGACAACGAATTGGGCTTAGGAAGATTTATTTTTAGTGATAGATATTCAGTTTTTGATTATGGAGAAATGCCAGACAAGATTGAGGGTAAAGGAGAAAGTTTATGCTTAATTGCATCATACTTCTTCGAAATTTTAGACAAAGAGGGAATAGAGAATCACTACATTGGTGTAGTTGAAAATGGTGAGGTTAAAAATTTGAAAGAATTGAGCAGCCCAACAAACGTGATGGAAGTTAAGCTAGTAAGGGTTATAAAGCCTGAAAAAGGCTATGATGTCTTTAAGACTGAAAAAACAAACTTTCTAATTCCACTAGAGGTTATTTACAGAAACGTCATTACCGAGGGTTCAAGTTTTCTAAAAAGGTTGAAGAGAAATGAAATTAGCTTGGAACAGTTTGGATTAAAAGATTTAGTTGTAAACAAAAGGCTTGAAAAACCAATTGTTGACTTTAGCACAAAGCTTGAAGACAAGGATAGGTATCTAAATTATGAGGAGGCTAAGAACATTGCAGGATTGAGTGATGAGGAATTTGAGGGCTTAATCAAACTAACCTTGAAGGTTGATGAGATAATAACTAGAGAAGTTGAAAAAGTTGGATTGGTGAATGAAGATGGAAAAATCGAGGTTGCATTTAATGACAAAAGGCAGTTCATGGTTGTAGATGCTCTTGGCACACCAGATGAATGCAGATTTAGCTACAATGGCGTTGAGATGAGCAAAGAAGTTTTGAGGGCTTATTACAAAACTACTGGATGGTATAAAAAGCTTGAGAAGGTAAAAGACGTTAACAATTGGAGAGAGAGAGCTGGAATACCACCAAAGTTACCAGACGAAATAAAAACGGCTGTCGAAGAGATGTACAAAGCTTTATGCAACGAAATAACCTCAATAAGATTTTTTGATGTGCCAAAGTTAAAGGATGTTGTTAAGATGATTGGAGAATTGAAGGAAAAGTATGAGGGATTTGGAACATAAAAGGTAGATAATATGAAAGCAGCCTTAGCAATTGAGGATGGAACGTACATTGAAGGAATAGCATTCGGGGCAGAGAAAACGGTTGAGGGTGAGTTGGTGTTTAATACATCAATGACTGGATACGTTGAGGCTTTAACAGATCCAAGCTATGCTGGACAGATTTTGATGATGACCTATCCGTTAATTGGAAACTATGGAGTTTGTAGAGAAGATTTTGAGAGCGATGGTGTTAAAGTTGAGGGTTTTGTTGTCAAAGAGCTTTGCAAGCATCCAAGCAACTGGAGAAGTCAGATGAG
Source organism: Archaeoglobaceae archaeon (assembly GCA_021163065.1). Taxonomy (GTDB): domain Archaea; phylum Halobacteriota; class Archaeoglobi; order Archaeoglobales; family Archaeoglobaceae; genus B5-G16. Next base: position 4,992 of record JAGGXN010000136.1, read on the forward strand.
TGTTGATGAATTGCTCAAGGAATACAACGTTCCAGGCATTGAAGGCGTTGACACAAGAATGCTAACAAAGAAAACGAGAATCTACGGAGCTATGAAAGCTGTTTTAGCTGTTGGAGATCTGAATAAAGAAAAGCTTTTGAGAAGGGCTGTTGAGCAACCATCCATAACTGAAATTGATCTAGTTGACAAGGTTTGCGTTAAAGAACCAAAGAAATATGAAGCTGACAAACCAAAGTTTGAAGTTGTTTTGATCGATTGTGGAATAAAATTGAGCATAGTCAGGCAGTTGTTGAAAAGAAATGTGAACGTAACTCTCGTTCCATACAACTATCCAGCCAACAAAATCTTAGAAATGGATCCTGATGGAGTTTTTGTATCAAATGGCCCTGGAGATCCTGCAAGAGTCAAGGAAACAATCGAAACTATTGCCAAATTGGCTGGAAAATTACCAATGGCTGGAATTTGTCTAGGACATCAGCTTACGGCTTTAGCTTTAGGGGCAAAAACGTTTAAGCTTAAGTTTGGGCATAGAGGTGCTAATCAGCCAGTTAAGGATTTTGAGACTGGAAGAGTTTTCATTTCAAGTCAAAACCATGGATTTGCGGTAGATGAAAAAAGTTTGCCAAAAAATTTGAAAGTTACCCAAATAAATTTGAATGATAATACTGTTGAAGGATTGATACATGAAGACTTTCCGCTGATAACTGTACAATATCATCCCGAAGCTGGGCCTGGACCGCATGATACTTACTTTTTCTTTGACAGGTTTGTGAACATGCTCAAAGAATATTGACCAACAAACCTTATAAACTTCTTTATCGAAAAAAGTTCATGCCCGGAATTGTTCCCCATCGTCACTGTGTTGTTTGCGGAAAGGCAATAGAAGCTGACAAAATTTACTGTAGTGAGGAATGCGAAGAAGTTATGGCAAAAGAAAAGAAAAGGCAAAGAAATTTCATGATATTCATGTTTGCCATAATGATTGGATTGCTAATTTTAATGGTTTTAAGAATCTAACTCCAATTTTTATAAAGTTTTAAGAGGAAGATTTTTATAAAGCTTAAACACTATTAATTTATGGAGGAGGGCGTAGCAAGAATTGGTGTGAGCCTGCCGAAGAATCTTCTCGATGAGTTTGACAGTATTATAAAAACTAGAGGTTATTCTTCTAGAAGTGAAGCTATTAGAGACGCAATAAGAAGTTATATAGCCGAATATAAATGGCTTGAGAGAGAGAAGGGGGAGATAATAGGTGTTGTGAATGTTATGTACGATCACCACTTTAAGGGAATTAGTGATGCTTTAACGAACTTGCAACATAACTTCTACAAAATTATTACAACCACGCTTCACATCCATCTAAATGAAGACATGTGCTTAGAGATGATTCTTGTAAGAGGAGATATGGAAGAAATAAAAAAGCTTGTAGACAAAGTTTCAGCCATAAGGGGCGTTACCGGAGTTAAATTCATCACTGCTTTCAAAGAATAACTACTTTACAGGATACTTCTCATATAACTCCTTTCTCTTAGCCTCGAGTAAGTCTTCTTTCTTTCCAGCAAATTCCGCTGCTGATTCTACCTTTACTCCTTTTTCATCGCCAAATTTAAAAACATCCCTTAGCCTTTCTCTCCACTTTAAATCCCTTGTTAGATGATGATCCAAAATAAGTTCTTTAATAGAAGTTTCTTCAATCAGCCTTTTCACGTTTTCAATGGCCTTTTCAAAATTTTTTGTTGAATAGCGGTAACCAAGCATGTACGTCATTGGCCCATCGATAAACACAGTTTTTGCATTGCATTCAAGCATAAATTCAAGCTGATGCTCGTGAATTGGGCCTTCAACGTCGGAGGAGAACAAAAAACTACTTTTCTCATCGACAAAGACTTCAACAACATAGCCTAATCTATCATTAGCACCATGAAAAACGGGATTTGAGATTTTTAAAAGCGTATTACCAAATTCGTAGGCTTTGCCATCGCAAAAGTCTATTTCAACGTTTATCGATTTAAGCTGGTTTATGAAAAAAGCAGCCCTGTTTTTTTGGCTCCTATTAATCTTCTCCTTAGGATGCTTAAGCAAAATTTTCTTTCCATCAAATATTTCTACTTCATTCGGGTTGTGGTGATCGTAGTGGTAGTGTGTTATTATCACAACATCACTCTTCAAGACAAAATTCTTTATGCTATTCCAAAGTTCACTCTTTCTTTCATATTCCAATGGATGAGGAGGCAGATTATACCTTGAAGGTCCCAAAGCTACACTTGGGTCAATGCAAATCTTTGCATCTTTTGTCTCAACAAACGTTGCCATGCTTCTTGCCCCAAAAGAGTCAAATGCTATTGGAATGACTTTCATAATCCAACTTTTCTTTGTAAAATAAAAAATTTTACAAGTGGTGATTATATTTCCTCTTCACTTTCTCAATATCATCATGAGTGTGTTCATGGATGTGCAAATGTATATGCCCTCCTTCAGTCTCTACAGTTTTTGTTAAATGTTCTATCGCCTCATCTATTGATAAGGGTAATTCATCGCAATTGTAGCCGAAACAGCGTAAAACTTCAAAGAGCTTGAATATCTCCGGAACTTCCAAGTTGTTTTCTTTCAACAACTTTGTATTTGAAAATATTTCTCTTGGAGAGCCCTCAGCAATTATTTTTTTATTTAAAACATAAACTCTATCTGCAATTTCGGGAAGTGCATTTATGTCATGCGTTGCAATTAAAATTGTTACTCCACTTTCGTTTAATTTCTTTATAACATCTATTAACTCTGCTCTACTCTTTGGATCGAGATTTGCAGTTGGTTCGTCAAGCACAAGTATTTTTGGCTCTATCGACAACACGGCTGCAAGAGATGCCTTCTTTTTTTCCCCAAAGCTAAGGTGATGAGGGCATTTATTGATGCTGTTCAAAAGTCCAACCATTGAAAGAGCTTTTTCAACTCTTCTTTTAACTTCCTCTTTGTCAAAACCCAAATTTATTGGGCCAAAGGCCACATCGTCAAAAACTGTTGGCATGAACAACTGATCATCTGGATCTTGGAAAACTATACCAATATTTTTGACTATTTCTTCCCTACTCATGTTTTCAATATTTTTACCAAATATCTCAACATTTTTATTCCGAATTATGCCATTTAAATGAAGTAACAACGTTGTTTTTCCCGCTCCGTTTGGTCCAACTATTGCAACCTTCTCACCTTTTTCTATTTCAATGTTGACTCCTTCTAAAGCCTTAGTTCCATCTGGATAAACGTAGCTTAGATTCCTAACTACTACTGCTTTCATAATCTCACTTCATCAAATGCAAAAAAATAGCAAAAAAGATTATTAGTGTTGCCAAAAAGAAATCTTTTGCATCCATCTTAAAATCAGCTATTGTTTTTGGATTTCCTGTATAACCTCTTGACAGCATTGCCTGATAAACTCTCTCCGCCCTTTCATAGCTTTTAACAAACAACATTCCTATTGCTCTACCAATTACCGCAAATGAATATAAGTTTGTTTTTAGTTTAAATCCTTTCGATTCCATCGCAGTCAACATTCGATGAAATTCGTCGGCAAAAACAAAAATGTATCGGTAAGTAAACATTAGCATTTGAACGAGAGAATTTGGAATTCTAAGCATGTACAAAGCTTTTATCGTTTCGTCAAACCGCATAGTTCCAATCATTGGAAAAACAAGCATAGTTGCAGCAATAGCCCTAATTGAGATCAAAGCTCCACTATAAATTCCGTCTTTAGATAAGGAAATGAAGTAAAAACTCGTTTTCTCGCCGGGAAATGTTAGTGCAAGGATAGTAAAGATTGACAATACAAACATAGTAACCCATTTTAAATACTTAAAAACGAATGATAAGGGTAGCTTAGATAATGCAAGAATAAAAACTGAGAATGTAAATGCCATTAAAGCTACTTTCAAATCAGGTATTAAAACAATTGAAAAAATTAGGGTTAGAAAAGATACTATCTTTGCCCTCGGATCAAATTTATGCAGGATTGAGTCCAAATCAGCGTATCTGTCTATTTCAGGATACTCAATCATTCTTCCCCTTTTTCCAGCCTAAATAAACCATTGCTATTCCTGCTAAGCCAATTAAGTATCCAAACCCGGCAATAATGTTTTGATACAAAGGTGTTTCTTGAGTATAAACACTCTTGGTTAAATTTATTGTAACCTCCGCCTTATGACCCGGCATGTGGACTGCTTCAACAACAACTTTGTAGGTATTAACTCCAACTTTTGGTGGAAAACGGAATTTTCCCTCTTTGTCTGTAGTGCCTTCTAAATATAGCCCATTAGCATCGTAGATCTTCACCTTGGCATCCCTACATGGAATGTTGCCCCCATAATAAGCCTGTATTTCCACCTCGCTTATCTTGTAAACCACATGCAATCGATGAGCCTCAGCAATTGGATTTAAGAATAAAACCATAAAAATTATAAAAATAAAAATTTTTCTCATTTTCCACCTCCCAACAACTCAGGCTTTACTTTGCTTAAAAACGCTACGACTGATGCTGCTATTAGGGATTCTATCACTATTATTGGTATGTGATAAATAATAAGTGCCCTTACAACCCATACGTAGCTCTCTCCCAAGGTAAGAAGTACCGCTGCCGTTAATAAAACAGCTAAGGTTACCGCAACACCTCCCGCTATAGCTCCAAAAAGTGGTGATTGTCTAATTCTGAATATGCTATAAGCTATCAATGCTGGAATACCCATGTCCATCGCATTTATGCCAATAACAGTCACACCTCCATGTCCAAAAAGAAAAGCTTGTAAAATTAAACCAATAAAAATTGCAGGATACGAAAGTGTTCCAAGCATTATGCCAACTAAGCCATTTAGTATTAAATGAACACTCGTCGGTCCAACGGGTATATGAATTAGCGATGCAACAAAGAATGCTGCTGTTACAACCGACAATTTTGGAATTTTCTCAGCTATACTTCCCTTTCTCTTGCTCCACCAAAGAGTCAGGGCTATTAATAATAAAGTTACTATCCATCCAAATGCTAAAACTTGGAATGAAAGTATTCCATCTGAGATGTGCACCATTATTTAGCCTTCCTCCTAATTAGATGTGCCACGATTAACAAGCCTACCACAGCTCCAAACAAGCCAAAGCCCGGAGCCTTCTTTTGAGTCTTTAATGCTGCTATTTCATCTTCCAATGCTTTTATTTTGCTTTGCAATTCCAATGAACTTTCTTCCCTTGGCGGGAATGACTTCAATACTGGAACTATGATAATCCCTCTCTGTGTAAAGCCATTAACTTCAGGGCCGTAAGCGCCGATAAACCAAATTCCCGGCTCGTCAAGTGTGTAAGCAAATTCTCCATTGCTGTTTGTCTTAGTTACTCTCGTAAACATCATTGGTGGGTCGTATGGAAACATTTTTTCAGCTTTCTTAACAACTTCATCTGCAACATCCTTTGTATGATACTTTTCAACCTCTACATCAGCGTTTGCCAAAGCTTTTCCATCAAACAGGGCTTTTCCAGTAAAAACAAATCCTTCTTCTAAGCCATAAGGTCTTGTATAAGGCATTATCTCAACTTTCTGCCCAACATTTGCATCCCATCCATACCAAGCTTCTTCACCACAGTGAATAATTATTTTCACATGATCAACGAGCTTTTCATCCTTATCTTTATACTTCGCATACACCACCCAATCACCAAGTTTATCAATTGTCAACGAAACTTTGTATGCCTTTTTACCTTCAACCGTTATTTCAGTTGGGCTTAGCTTTTTAACGTTTCCCTCTGGGTCTCTAACACTAACTTCAGGAGTTGATGTCATGTCAAACAGTATATGCTCAAAAGGATGACCCCAGACAATTAAAATTGTTTTTGTCTCCCCAAGCTCGGCAATGTAGTCTTGCGGTGTAACATCCATTCCCTTTGGGAAGAGCATTGTAAAATGCGCACTCGCAATACCTATCGTTGCAATCAGCATTGCGATAAACAGTAAACCCTTCCACTTCACAAATATCACCTCCTTTTAATCATTCTTTTCAATGTAACATTAGTTAATAAATTTTTTGATTTTTTTATGAAGTTCTGAGGACAGATGGCAGATTATTCTAGAACATAAAAGTAGCTTTTAAAAATACTAGTAACTTTAAATTAGAAAATATAATTATTAATAGTGGAATTTATGCCAAATCAACCCTTACCTTTTCACTTCTAATCAGGTTTCTGGAGATTCGTCTGCCATGCTTAAAGCTCCTTGTATAAACATCTTCACTAAGCCAAAATTTATCAGTTTATCCAGTTCCCCTTTAAGGCTTTTTATATAGCCCATCTTTTAGCCAGATAAGCAAACCCACAGTCCCCATAACTTTAAGTCCAATCTTTTCTGCAAGGTTTCTTGCATCCTTTCATCAAGCAGAACGATGGCATTAACTTCTGATGCGAGCGTTATTGCTTCGCTCTCTCCAGCGTCAAGATTTGCTCTTAGCAGGTTATAAAGCCTTAGATTACCTATTTTTTAACCTCGAATCTGCTTTTTTAACTTCATCAACACCTTCTCTTCCCTTTCCTTGTTCAACAACTTCTCTCCAGACTTCTTCAGGAATCAGAACTTCAAAGTGCTTTAAAAGATCGAGTCTTGAAATCTTGCATAAATTTATTAGAACAGAAGAATCAGCTACTACTCTCAATCAACTCCCTCACGACTTCTTTATCTTTTTCAAGTTCTTCAAGATCATATTTCCTTATTACTCTCTCTTTTGCCAGCAGCTCGTGAAACTCCCACTTTGTCATTCCCGCGAGCTCTCTTGCTTTTCCAAATCCAAGTAACCCCTTCTCGTACAGCCTTATAGCCAGTTCTTTTCTTATTCTTTCTTCCACTTCACCTTCTGGCAGCTTTATCGACTTTGCTATCTTGGCAGGTATCTCTATTTTCAACCCTATGAACATTTTAAGGTTGTTTAAATATAAGAAAGTTGTTGCGGAGGAGTTTCGGGGATGTGGGTAAAAACGCAGCGATTGTTCAGATCTGTATCAATTCTGTGGCCGGAAATATAGTTTCAACTAACTCCATAAAGATGCTGAATAGTTTGAAGGGCTAAGTGGTTGTTCTCACTTTTTTGTTATCTAACACTGAATTTTGAGTAGTTTCCAGTTTTTGCCTTTTTTGGTTTTATTTAGTGTTTTATTTAAACACCCAAGTAGCAATAAGGACTGGATTGACTATGTTGTAATCTCAAAATCCAAATAAACCATTAAACTAGTTTGTACGCATAAAAGCGTTTCTATTTCCTGTAACCTTCCCTCTTCTAAAGCCCTCCACAAAATCTCTACCTTTCAGTTTTTTTGATATCGCTTTTGGACGTAGTGTAAAAGGATCTTCTTTTAGCATGCGTAAAGATTCAACACATTTCTCTTGTTCTTTCTTTGTTAAGTTATCGAGAAATTTTACAACGTCAGGATGGAGTAAAACAGAAAACATCAAAGACCTCTTTGGGCAGTGTAATCGTCTAAGTTAATGAACTTTTTCTTATCTCTTTGTAACTTACTCCACTTTTCATCTATATAGTCCGAAAGTTCCTCATAAGTCTCAATTAGCTTTTTAATTAACTCATCAAAGCTTTCACCCTCTTTTTTGATTTTACTCAGCTTTTTAAGCGTTTCTGGGTTGAGAGTGATGTTGACCATGTTTTTCACCCTAAATTCGTTAATTTTACAGTTACTTAAATCTTATCAATGAGTTACGTAGTTGTTTAATAATTTAATTAGTTTAACTAGTCCTGAAGTTTAATTCTACTCTAAATCACCGAATTTCGAGTTTCCATTTCTGGTTTAAGAATTGTGGTTTATATCTCCAACTATATTTACATTAGCTCACAATAGTCTAAGCCCGTAGTTCGTGAGTCTTTCGAAATGTTTTCTATTTTCAGTCCAGAGAACAAGATTTTTGGAGATTGCCGTTGCAGCAATGAGCAAATCTGCATCTTCTATTAATCTTCCCTCTTTCTTTAACTCATTATAAAGCCCACAGTAATTGTCTATGATGTCATTGTCTATGAACACAACACTGAAAAGATCTTCTAACGTTTTCTTCACTTCAATTCTCTCATCTTTTCTCCCAAAATATCTCAAGAATTCAACTAAGGTTATAACAGAGATTGAATTGTTAATTATCTCTTCGATTTTCCTTTTCTTTGAGTAATTTATATCAGAATAGATGTGTCAATGAGCAGACCTGAACCTAAATTCCCTTCTGAATCTTTCATGTTCTTCCTCCATCCTGCCCCAATCCACATCCTCGAGTAATCTGTAGAACTTGAGTACAACATCTCTCTTTCTAAGATAATTCGAGATTACCTTTCTAATTTCATCTTCGCTGACGTTTTCGGGGATTTCTACGACTAGCTTTTTCATATCAGATAGTATTCTTACCAGTTTATATAGTTTCGTGATGTTGTGTCTTTTTGATTTAATTGTTTGTTTTGTCTAAAAAGGACTTATTTTTCGGATTTTTAGTAAAAATACTGGCTAAAACTCTATTTCGAGGAGTTTCCAGTTTTTGCTTTTTTTGATTTGGTTTAGACATTAGATTATATACATACCATCGACCTTTACATCGTAATCAAATCCAATTTCATAGCTATACGGATAACTACAGACCCAGAACGCTTTTTTCTTTCTTCCACTTTTTGATAGCTCATGAAGATAAAAAACCCCACCCCCCACTTTTAAATCCTTTTGTAAATAATAAAGTGGTATTTTAGCTAGATTTTCAACTCTAAAAGCATTGTCGCCTTCTTTTTCAAAAATACATTCTGGAATAACATCAACATACTGTATTTTCTCATCCCTAACTTTGAATTTTAGCCCTTCCTCGGTTTCTGTTGCGATTTTTCTCCAATGTTCACCAAATACAGCACATTTTTTGAAGAATGTGAGGAAGTTGCTTGGGGTTTCGAGTTCATACTCTTTGTAAACAAAATCACAGAGTTCTTTTATTTCTCGATAGCTCATCGGTTTCTGGTAATTCCCAACAACCACATGTGATTTATCAATCAAACTTTCATCATAGGGTAGATTGCTTTCAGGCAGGTAAATTTTTAATTTGTGCTCTACCTCACTCTTCCAATTTTTCCCTTTTCGGTTAAGTCTGCCAGCTCTTTGACCGAGAGCATCCGGTGGAGCAAGTTCTGAATACATTATATCACAAGAGATATCAAGGGAAATTTCTATAACTTGCGTTGCAACAAGAATGAAAGGTTTTTGTTTTATTCTTTGGTAAATTTCGTTCTCCTTCTTTATTCTGTCGTTGTATATAAACTGGGAATGATAGAGCATAATATTTGGTCGATTACTAATTTTTTCTATTAATTTTAAATAGAATTTCTTTGCTCGCTCTACAGTATTCAGTATCACAAATTGTGTTAGTCCTTTGTTGTAATTTTCGATTATCTCGTCAATAACTGTGCTTTCAAACAATGTTTCTCCATGCAATTCAATCTTAAATGGCTTAAAATTTAAACCTTCCTCATCTATTATGTGCACGTAATCCCGCAATTCTTTCAATATAAAATCCGGGAGTGTTCCCGACATTAGTAAATGGGGAATGTCCATTTTTCTCAGAAGATTGAAGAGGGTAAGTAAATGCTCTAAAGTGAGTTTTTCGTAATAATGTACCTCATCAAAAATAATAACTGCATTCTGTAAATTTCCAACAGCAAAATCTGCCTGACTGAATCCCTTAACGAATGAATATATCAAATGGTCAATGGTTGTAATTGTTATAGGCTTGAAGAAGATGTTTCCTCTGAAAGTCTCGCTCCTAATATCTTCTACGTCTTTTTCTTCATCAAGCTCTTCTTCCTTATCCTTCATTAATTCATCTCTGAGCTTGATAAAGCTTCTTCCATGATAAAGTCCGACATTCTCCTCACCAAAAATTGTCTTAAGTCTGTCATACATGGCATTGCTTGTTGTCTGAGTGGGCATTGCAAAAACGATTTTGTTCCTTTTGTGCTCTTTGAGGGCATTTATAGCCCATAACAGGGCCGCCTCAGTTTTTCCCCTCCCACATGGTGCAAAAAGTGTTACGAACTTTGGAAGATCGAGCAAATCTTCCTGAAATTTGTATGGTTCTTTATCTCCAAGAATTACTTTGATAGGATCATCTATGCTCAGTACTGGAACATATTCATTTGCATTTTCAAGAACGCTATCAAATACTTCTTTATTACCATTGTGGTTTTTGATGAATTTTGAGAAATGAGCACTTGCGTAATCATCGCATGTTTGAAGTATTGCGAAAAGGTAAGAGAAAGTAGACTTTACTCGTTCCCAGTTTTTGTTTTCCTTTAGGTGTTCTTCTATTCTGTAAATAAAACGATTTCTAATTTTTCTAAGCTTATTCCAGCTAAATTCTGGAATAGTATTTAAGGTAAAGCCGTTAAATTTGAAGAATTCATCAAAACCAAGTCCTTTGTATGCTTTTATCGAATTTGATGCAAACTCTTTAATTTCCTCTTTTAGAAAAGAGGGTTTTTCAAACTGATTGTCGTCTGAATACAACTGGTTGTAAAGTTGTGTATGATGTCCAAGGATTGCAGCGAGTTCTATGGGAACATCGATGATCGTGTCGGTAAAGGAATCATGAAGCAAGAAGAAGCCGTAATAAGCGTGCGGATATTTTTGCGATCTCTTGTTTTGTTTTATATTTCTCTGAAATTCCTTTGTTAGCTTACCGATATCGTGAAAATACACCGTTAGAAAGAGATTTCTTAGGAATTTTTCTTTATTTAGCTTCCATCTTTCGCAGAATTGAGTAATTACATCATAGTTTTGCTGGATGTATGCTTTGAGTATTTTAAGGGCATCTTTTGTGTGTCCTTCTAGGGTTTGGAAGTATTTCTCATCGTTTTTGAGTTCAAGTTTTGCTATTGGTAAGCACCTCAATGATTTCGCCCTCCTTTGATTTTATTTCATTTAAAAAGTCAATCCCGTCATCGATAATACAAATTTGAGCTTTCATAAAATGATACCAATACCTAAAATAGCTCATACCAACTAAATCGTTGAGGTACTTTTCAGCATCTTCTAACTGCTTAATTTTACTCGAATCATGTGCGATTTTTGCATTCCTTATGCATTTTACACCTTTCATGAAATTGGAGCTACATACCTTACTTATCTTTTCAGGTAGGGAATCTACCAATAGTTTGTGCAGATCAACGATAAAATCATTGAACGTTGGCTCATCTAATGCTAATTTACCATACCATTTTAGGGTGACTTTTGGTGTGTTGTGTGTAGTCCTAAATAAGGTGTTTTTATTGCATTTCTTATAAAAAATATTGTCAATTTCATTCCTTAAATGTATTAATTCAGTCCATTTATCTCTTTGTAAGTTCTCGAAATATTTTATAGCAGGAGAATCCTTCAATCTATTAACTTCTACTTCAAACCCACAGAGAACCCACAAATCATCTTTAACCTGTTCAAGTCCTATTCTTTTTAAAACTTCAGCTTGGTCTTCATCTAAATCAGAGACATATATTACTGTATATCCTTCCCCACCTGATTCTACTTTTTGATAATCTAAAATCACCACTCCCAAACTATTTTTCAAAAAATCTTCAATAAAATCACTGATACCAGTTGGTATCAATTCACCCATATATTGTCGCCTTCCCCAAAACTTATGCTTTTAAAAACTCCTTTAATAGGGTTTTTTATGGGAATTGATACGACCTTATAATCCACACCAAATGTTCTCCCAACCTTCACAAACTTATACGGAACCTTCTCAACAATACAACTTTCATAAACTCCCTCAACAACACTCCTAATCTCTTCCACTTCCATCTCTTCAACTTCTACTGGCTCAAAAATCTCTATGTCCACCAAATCATCCGAACCTCCAAGATAAAGAGGTCTTTTGGGATTCAAAAGGGCTGAATGCACCCCTTTAATTTTCTTTTCATTTCCAACCAGAAATATCTCGTAACTCGGCTCCACAAGAAACTCCCTGAACATAGGCGATGATGGAAAAGTTCTCTCGTATTTCTTGCCAGTTCCTTTCAGCTTCAGAATCTTTGCCATCTCTCTATATTTCTCAAATTCCAGTGGTTTTATCCCGATTTTAAACCAGTCTTGAACCCTCAGATCATCCCGTGGCAATCCAAGAGCGTTCGAAATCATACCTCTGATTGTAGTATACGGTGGAATAACGTAGCTCAAAATAAGAGATGTGGAAGTTGGCTCTCTGAATGTGGTGAAATACGGGCAATCAACTCTAAATTTCAATCCAAGCATACTGGACATATTGATCACAAATCTTGCTCATCAAGATAATTTAATGCCTCTTTTATCGCCTCGTTCGTACTCTTAACTTCAACTTCAAGCTCTTCAAGCTTAGCTCTAACCTCATCCTCGTTCTCAATAACACCCGGCAAAATTCCGGCGATAATTTTTGGACTGTATTCTTTGATGTCGTTAATTACTGCCTCAATTCTCTCTAAATCCAATTTTCCATTTTTCAGCCTAAATGCTTTTTGGAGCCTGTGCGAATAGACATCCTGAAATGCTATCAAAATTATGTCTGGCGTGAAGTCTGTCAGCAATCTCGCTTGTTTCGAGTAGTCGGAAAGATATCTTAGCATTTCGATAACTTTAAACACCCTCTTTTTCCTTGCATCATTATCAACATAGTATTCGATTTTGACACTCCTCGTTTTTTCGTCAACCTTCTCTTCTCCTCCAATTCTTGCAATATCAATTGCAATGCCACATTTGTACAAGTTGATACCGATTTCCACATTAACTATATCTCCTCTCATCTCTCCTTCTCCCATTCTATGCCTTCTAGTGAGAAAATCAACGACAGCATTATCTTCAAAAGGTAGCAATCCCATAGCCGGAGAAACTTTGACCGGAGATACTCTCGTCACTGCTCCACCCGGATGACCATCTGGGTAGCCCGGAATGACTGTTCCCTTTTTTATAGTAGTCATAAAGCCAAACAAGTCACAACCAACACATTCTTTGATGTTCCCACAAGTTTCCCCTTTATCGTTGGGAACGCACATGTATTCTCCATCGAGGTTTCTTCTGATTGCTTCCTTAAAATAGTACCTCATCGCCTGCCCGGAAACGTATGGATACTCCACACCATTTTTCTTGTACTTCTTAACATCTATGAAATTTGCCTCTCCTTCTCCAGCATTCAGATTTGTTAGGTCGGTTTGAGATAACCAAACCACTTCAACACATTTCATTTTTCTTCACCTCCTTTGGATATCTTGCTTAATCTATCCAAAGAATAGTACATGGAAGCATAAACGACAATCAAATCTCTTACCTCCTTCCATCCATCCTTATTTCCTTCAACAACGTCTTTCGTAAGCTGGATCACATCATCCAATGCTGTTGGTTTGATTTTCTTCAAAACCTCATCCTTCAAACCCGGTAATTTCCTTGAGATCTCTCTAAACACACTCCAGAATTCCTCGATATTCCTAACTTTGTCCATTTTGTATAGCAGCGATGCATTATTTTCCGAAATTTTTGCTACAATATTCCCAACACTCTTAATAGCATCGAGCTTTTCTCTCGCAACACCCATATTTTTCCACCTCCACTCAAAAATTAATTCTTCCAAATATCGGCTAACCTCATAAGAAAAGAAAACATAACCTCCTTTTCTCGGTAACAGGCTGTTTGTAAAACTCCTAAAATCATCTAATAGAAAATATTTCGACAAATCTTCCCGAATTTGTCTCGTTGTATCCCAATCCGTGCTATTCTTGTTTTGAGAGTAGAAATACATTTTTTTCATCAGATCAGAATAAATTTTCTCCAGTCTCCCACTTTCTTTAAGCTCCTTTATTACTCCAAGAATTCCTCTATCGATATTTAGGAAATCGATCTTCACGTTTTTAACTTGCCCAAAAGGTATGTGCAAAACAGCCCAATCACTTGCAATTATCTCATCTGTAGCATTCTCCACAAATTTTTCATAAAAACAGAGTAGAGTCGAGTACTCTCCCGGGGTGTGTTCAACATCCTGGATGTGTGGATTTACTTTAATATTAGAATATCTCTCAGAACTATTTAGTATCCCTGAGTAAACACAGAACTTTTTGAAGTTATGTAGATCCCTTAAGTTCTCAAAATGAGGCATAAATAAGTATGACTTCTCCCCAGGAAATGTTCTGTAAACCAAGGCTTCATCAGTCCATTCGAGGATCCCTATAAAATAGCAAAGAGGGCACAGATTGTCGTAGTATTCCTTAAGGGATAAGCTTCTACCGTCTTTGTAGCTTCTAACACCACTTAGACTGGCTATTTTTGTAACAAACGGGTAATTTGCTTGCTGAAGTTTTTTAACACTTTTGTTATACCTTCTTCCACACAAGATGCACGTATTTTTACCATCACTTAAACTGAAAATTTTAGATACAACTTTAGCTGTTTTTTCAGGCTTGTAAATTTCCTCTTTTAAAGCAACCTTTCCACCAACTTTTTTCTCTTCTTGAATTAGTACATAATCTTTTTTAAACTCTTTTCTCACTTTTGTTTTCTTATCTGGTTCATTAACAATTATATTTAGTCTTTTGTCAAGTACTGCTCTTGTTAATTCTTTAATGAACTTTTCTTTGTCTGTTATTTTGATAATTAGCGAATTTTCAGTTAGCTCAGCTTCGCATGATTCTAATTCATTGAGAATTCTATAAAAGTTTTCAACTCCATTGTCCATCCATGGATTACTAAATGTGTTAATCTCAATGTTCATACCACTATTCATACAATATTCACCATCCTAAACCTAGCATTCTTCTATAGCTTGCAAAGCCTCCTCAGTAATGTATTCATCAAGTGGTATGAAATCCTCAGCACCGTAAATTTTCTTTAAATTCTCTTTGATCTCTTCTAGCAGCAAGTCCTTATGCTTCTCTAAAATCCTACTTACATCGTGTATTTTCGGGACATCTATGCCAGCATTTCTCAAAACGGCTTTCAATACCAATTCTACAACCTCCTGAGCCTCCCTAACTACATCTGCATAGTCTCCTTTATTGTAAAATACTTCTAAAACTTCCAGTCTTATGTTTGCCCTCTTTAAATAATCTTGAGAAAGTTTATCCAAGCTTTACACCTCCCACAAATTCACCTTTCTTTATAACCCACGCCCACATATTCCCTACAAATTCTTTGTAACTTCCCCATTCTTCTATCTGTTCACGAACTTCCTTCAACATGTTTTTAATAAAATTATTCTTATCTACAATAATAATCAAATACTCAACCATATCAAGGTAAATAGGGTTGAAGTACTTAGCCTCCTTTTCAGATAAAATAAGAGGAGACATGTCTACGGATATTCCCTCATCGATGAGTTTTTGAGTCAGATATTCTAATGACATTTCAATGTTTTCCACAAACTCCTTAATCCTTTCGCATCTTGGTTTATTTGCTTTTAAGACTATCAAGATATCCAAATCCGAGCTTAATCTATTTTCTTTTCTCGCATAGGAACCAAAAATAACAAGAGATACAAGTTGATCGCCATAGTACTCTTTAATCTTTTCCAACACTTTTATCATGTATTCTTTATATGATTTTGAATAAAATTTGAG
The DNA here is from genome assembly GCA_021163065.1 of Archaeoglobaceae archaeon. GTDB lineage: Archaea > Halobacteriota > Archaeoglobi > Archaeoglobales > Archaeoglobaceae > B5-G16. The sequence continues at coordinate 20,609 of JAGGXN010000136.1, forward strand.
CGCTCTAATCTTTTCAACTTTTATATCATCAGACATTAAACCACCCTCATCTAAATAAATTTCAACCCAATTCAACAACCCTTCCCTCCTTCAACGCCTCTTTCACCAGACTTGGTCTTTTCCTAAGCTCTTCAAACTCTTTTGTGGTATAGCAGATAAAATCAACAGGATAATCGAGATCCCATTCTAGATAAAGCTTAACTGGACGCTTCAATGGGCTTACACCCTCAAACTCATCACTGATAACGATCAGATCAATATCACCATCTTCCCTAAATTCTCCTTTAACGGATGATCCAAAGATTACAGCTTTTTTTATCCCGTATTTTCTGCTGATTTTTTTGAGGAACCTTTCAACCTTATTTAAATCAACATCTTTTCTGCCCATTCTATCACTTTTTCCGCATTCTTAATTAACTCTTCTACCTCTTTTTTATCAAATTCTCCCGCAACATCAGGATATCGAGTTGCCGTGTATGCAGGAGTTATTTCTGCGCAGAGTTTTACGATATCCTTTGGCGCGTTTATCAACTTCGCTAAACGAGTTAAATCATGTATTTTTGGAAAACTACCCGTTTCTTTAATGTGAATAGCCTTTAACGCCTTTTCAGCCGATTGCTGAGCCAAGAAAGCGGAAACGTGATATTCTTCAATCTCGTAATTTTTCTTGGCACTCCTCAAGTCTCTTTCTGCAAATTTTAGCCACAAAATTGCCGGATCATCCATAGTTACACCATTAACATTTAAATTCCACAGTCCTCATACCACCTTCACCATCCCAAACCCCATGCTATTGCGTTCACCAAACCCAGCCTTGTATCCAACCTCTAACAACTCCTCACTCCCTTCAGCCTCAAAAACCATCTCAACACAGCGATGAAAAGTGTTCTTAATCTTAATCCTCTTTGGCTTGGATTTCAAAACCTTAAAATTCAATTTGTTATTTTCTGGTTCTTTGCCATAAAAGGCTATATACTTCCTTATCAAATTGTTCCTCAAATTTTCATAAAATTTTGGGTTTTCAGGATACAAATCAACAATTTTTCCATTTCCAACAGTCGTAACGTTAATTGGTGATAAGGTAACAAATCTCTCCTTTCTACCAATCTTTGCTTCTTTCAACAACTTTATTTCAGAAACGACAAGTTTAGCATCCCCAATCTTCACTTCAGGATTTGTTAGCAATCCTTCAATCAGACAAACGCCAATACCATTTTTCATTGTGGAAAAGTAGAAGTACGCATCGCCATCGATTATCATCTTGTCTTTAACGATTCTAAGCCTTTTCTTAGGAACCATTAGCTTGCTGAAGGTGAAAAATTTAAATTCTGATGGCTTGTGCAATTCCAAGCTCAAAGATGGATCTATTTTTTCAATACTCCTATAAATTAAGCTTGCCAAATGATAAGAATGGTTTAAATTCACTTCACCACTTCCATAAAATGTAACTTTAAAACGCATGCTTCGATTTAATTTTATCCTTTATAATTTTTTTCTTTTCTATTTTAGGTATCGATTAAACGCATCTAAATTATCTCGTCTATTTTACTCTTATCAAAGCCCAACACTTCCTTCTTCAAAGCCTTCTCGCTACGTAGTATGTAAAAAACAACCATATCCTCTTCCCTGTCAATAATTTCATTCAATCCGAGTTTTACCTCTTCAAAATCCGCTTTTGTTAGCTCACCTTCAAAAACAGAATTTTGAACCCAGTTCAAATGCTTTCTTAAAAATTTCTTAACTCTATTAACTCTAGCAACATTCACATCATACGCAATTATAACATACATCCTACCACCAAATCACAAATGGTTTGTATTTCTCAATTCCCAAGATATGTTTGATCAGCTTGTAGCATTCAAGCCTTATCAAGCGTTGGTAAGACACATTCTTTCTCAATTGCCTGTGCTTGATCTTTGTCCTCAATTTCTCTTCATAGGCTTTAACAAATTTCCTCCTTCCAGATTCAGAAAGTAGCACACCATTCATGTCTTTGTTAAAGTCCTCTTTGTTCATCATTCCTTTGTTTACCAATCCAAAAATTGTTCTGTCAACAATTGATGGCTTGAAGATTTCAGCAATGTCTAAAGCTAAGCTAAATCTTCTTTCCAATGGCTCATGCAAGTAAGAAATAGATGGATTTAACTGCGTGTGATATATTTCCGATAAAACGGTTGAGTAAAGCAAAGAGTTTCCAAAACTGAGCATTGCATTAACCTCATTTTCTGGAGGTCTTCTGCTCCTTTTAACAAACTTAAAGTGCTTTAGTATTTTATCAAATGCGGAATGGTAATTGCTTCTTGCATTAGCCTCGCATCCCATCACTTCGTTAACGTTTTTAACGAAAGCTAAGGATTGCAACGATTCTTCAACATTAGCTTTCAAATCGTTCAGCTTATAATAACTCAAAATCTTTGACATATTCAAAATTGAGCCTTCAACAATCAGTTTTGCCAATTCAAGTCTCTTTTCTGAATCTAAATAGTGTTCCACTTGCTTTACAACAACATTTCCAGAAACTAAGCTTTCTCTTGGATAAAAGCTGCCAACGTAATAGCCATAATAATTGAAGAAGTGAATGCAAATACCCTCTTTTGCTAAATAGGTGATTGCCTTAGACGTTAAAGTCAATGACCCCATAGCATAGATCGAATAAATAGAATTTATTGGTAGCGGCCTTTTTCCGTCACTACTTTCGAAATAGATAGTATTTTCATGCCTTTTCAACTTTCCATCTGACATTATGTAATAATTTCTTTTCCGCATACTCAGCAAAAGCAAAATTCAAAGTAAGCGCATCTTCTGCACGACTTTTTGTAACTTGGCTTTGGCATTTCTCCTTTTACAATTTTGTTAATCTCTTTAACAACTTTTTCCAATTCTTTTTCATCATCCTCGCTTAACTCCAAATTAATAACTTCTCTTTGCTTTGGGAAGGTAATTGAAGCTTTAGCCTTTATACCAAGCTTTTTTAGGTAGAAAAGGTAGTAAAGTGTCTGGTACACGTGAGCTTTCTCCATTTTCTTTGATTTTTTAATCTCCTTAATTTCTAAAACATCTCTTTTCTTGACGATGTCGATAGCTATCGATCCGACTCTAATTTCCTTGTCATCTCTCTTAAACGTTTCTCTATGTAAGAGCTTTCCAAGTTTTACATCATCACTTTCGTTTTCCATCGATATGTTGTGGCTAAACAACCATAGCTTAGTTTTGCAAACAAAATAGTAATTTACTTGGGTTCCTTTAATGTGCATTTCAACCATTTCAGGAATCACTTAATTTATTAAATTTAATCATGGATAAATTTTTCGATTTCAAGCACTAGTTTTTGAAATATTTAGCTTATATCTTAAAAATTAAAACATTTTAATTTTAGATTTTTTAACGTGTTTTGGATTGGTAAAAAGCAATCTGACTATTTTTTAGCCTAAAGAGTTGTATTGAAGTTTCGTTTATGATTTTATTGTATCTTTTTATTATAAACTGCTGTAAATTTTTATGTCTTGATTTTAAGAATAGCTAAATAATTTCGATTTTAAAGCATGAAAATCATTTTTAAACA